>JAACVI010000247.1 GCA_009992505.1 Myxococcales bacterium | reverse complement strand
CGTACACCGTGACCTCGTGCCCGGCGCGCGCGAGCTGTTGCGCGGCGGCGAGACCGGCGGGACCGGAGCCCACGATGGCGACGCGCTTGCCCGTCCGCTGCTGCGCGGGACGCGGCACCGTGAAGCCCTCGTCGAAGCCCTGATCGCCGAGCGCGCGCTCGATCTCTTCGATGGTCACGGCCGCGCCGTCGAGGGCCACGGTACACGCGCCTTCGCAGGGCGCGGGGCAGACGCGTCCGGTGATCTCGGGGAAGTTGTTGGTGTCGTGTAGGCGCGCCAAGGCCTCGCGATCGCGCCCTTGGTAGACGAGGTCGTTCCACTCGGGGATGCGGTTGCCGAGGGGGCAGCCCGTATCCGATTGGCAGAAGGGCACGCCGCAGTCCATGCAGCGGCTCGCCTGTTCACGCAGCGGCTCGCCCGAAGCCGCGGAGCCGAGCTCGTCGAAGTCGTTCAGGCGCTCCAGCGCCGGCCGACGTGTCGGTCGCTCGCGCCCCAGCTTCAGGAATCCTCGAGGATCACCCATCGGTTCCCGCTCCTAGAAGCGACCGGGTCTTCTTGGCCTGGATACTCATCACGCAGCCTGCCCCTCTGCCCGCTTCAGAGCTTGGCGATACTCGAGAGGCACGACGCGCAGGAAGCGCGAACACGCGGCGTGGAAGTCAGCGAGGAGCTCTTGCGCCACGGCGGACCCGGTCAGGTTGGCGTGTCGCACCAAGAGCTCGCGCAGCCCGGCCGCGTCCTCGTCGCCCGGGCTCACGTCCTCGATGGCGAGGGAGTCGCGCGTCAAGGCCGAGCGCAGCCCACCCTCGTCCGCTTCGCTGCGCAGCAGGTAGGCCAGGCCGCCGCTCATCCCGGCGCCGAAGTTGCTGCCCACACGCCCGAGGATGACCACGCGCCCGCCCGTCATGTACTCGCAGCCGTGATTACCGATGCCCTCGACCACGACGTCGGCGCCGGAGTTGCGCACGGCGAAGCGCTCGGCCGCGCGACCGCGCAGGTAAGCCTCGCCGCGGATGGCGCCATAGAGCGCGACGTTGCCGAGCAGGACGTTGTCCGTGGGCACGAAGGTGCTCGCCTTGGGCGGGTAGAGCACGATGCGACCGCCGGACAGGCCCTTGCCGACGTAGTCGTTGGCGTCGCCTTCGAGCTCGAGGGTGATGCCCGGCGCGAGCCAGGCGCCCAGGCTCTGACCGGCCGTGCCGTGGAGCGTGAAATGAATCGTGCCATCGGGCAGCGGCGCTTCGGCGTGACGCTTCGCCACCTCGTGGCTGAGCATCGTGCCCACGGCTCGGTCCGTGTTGGTGACGCGCAGATCGGCGCGCACGGGAGCGCGCGAGGTGAGCGCCGGCTCCGCGAGCTCGATCAGGCGACGGTCGAAGGCCATGTCGAGGCCGTGATCCTGCGCGCGCGTGTGCCGGGTATCGACGCCCGGCGCGGGCACGGCCGGGGTGAGCATGGCGCGCAGATCGATGCCGCGATCCTTGGCCAGCAGGATGGTGGGATCCATCTCGAGCAGCTCGGAGCGACCGATCATCTCGTCGACGGTGGCGAAGCCGAGCTGCGCCATGACGCGTCGCGCGTGCTCGGCCACGTGCATCAGGTAGCGCACGACGTTCTCGGGCTTGCCTGCGAAGCGCTTGCGCAGCTCGGGATCCTGCGTCGCGATGCCCACGGGGCAGGTGTCGAGGTGGCATTTGCGCATCATCACGCAGCCGAGGCTGATCAAAGGCGCGGTGGCGAAGCCGAATTCCTCGGCGCCCAGCAGAGCGGCGATCACCACGTCGCGCCCGGTCTTGAGCTGACCATCGGTCTGCAACACGACGCGGCTCCGGAGATCGTTCATGACCAGCGTCTGATGCGCCTCGGCCAGGCCGAGCTCCCAGGGCATGCCGGCGTGCTTGATGCTGGTGCGCGGAGACGCGCCCGTGCCGCCGTCGTGACCGCTGATGAGGATGAGATCCGCGTGGGCCTTGGCCACGCCCGCGGCCACGGTGCCGACGCCGACCTCGCTCACGAGCTTCACGCTGACGATGGCGCCGGGGTTGGCGTTCTTCAGATCGAAGACGAGCTGCTTCAGATCCTCGATCGAGTAGATGTCGTGATGAGGCGGAGGGCTGATCAAGCCGACGCCGGGCGTGGAGTTGCGAATGGCTGCGATCTGGGCGCCCACCTTGCGTCCGGGCAGCTCGCCGCCTTCACCGGGCTTGGCGCCCTGCGCCATCTTGATCTGAATCTCGTCCGCGTTGACCAGGTAGTCGATGCTGACGCCGAAGCGCCCCGAGGCGATCTGTTTGATGGCGGAGCGCCGCGGGTTCGGCGAGCCGTCGGGCATGGGGCGATAGCGCGAGGCGTCCTCGCCCCCTTCACCCGTGTTGGAGCGTCCACCGATCTGATTCATGGCCTGCGCCAGCGAGGTGTGCGCCTCCTCGCTGATGGAGCCGAAGCTCATGGCGCCCGTGACGAAGCGCCGCGCGATGACGCTGGCCGGCTCCACCTCTTCGATCGGGATGGGCGTGGTGTGCTTGAAACGCAGCAGGCCGCGTAGGGTCGTGCGCGTGCGCTCGCTCCGATCGACCTCGCTGGCGAAGCGCTCGTAGGCCTCCGGGTCGTCCGTGCGCGTCGCTTGCTGCAGGTGACGAATCGCCGCAGGGCTGTAGGCGTGCTTCTCGCCGGCGACGCGATAATGATGCTGCCCGTCGCTGGTCAGCACGGAGATGGGACGCGGCTCGCGGCTGGGCCAGCCGAGCTCGTGTCGACGCACGATCTGATTGGCGAGCACGTCGAAGCCCACGCCGCCGATGCGACTCGGCGTGCCCGTGAAGCATTGATCGATGACGGAGGGACCGAGCCCGATGGCCTCGAAGATCTGCGCGCCCTTGTAGGACTGCAGCGTCGAGATGCCCATCTTCGCCAGCACCTTCAGCATGCCCTTGCCCACGCCCTTGCGATACGCGGTCAGCACGCTCTGGTCGTCGCCGAAGAGCGCGGGATCGAAGCGACCTTCGCGACGCGCCTGCCAGAGCGCGTCGAAGGCGAGGTAGGGGTTGATGGCGTCCGCGCCGTAGCCCACGAGCAGGCAGAAGTGGTGCACTTCGCGCGCCTCGCCCGTCTCGACCACCAGGCCCACGCGCGTGCGCTTCTTGGCGCGCACGAGGTGTTGATGCACGGCGCCCACGGCCAGGAGCGCGCTGATGGGCACGCGATCGGGACCGGCTTCGCGATCGCTGAGCACGAGCACGCTGACGCCTTCGTCCACGGCCGTTTCCGCGTCACGCGAGATGCGCCGAAGCGACGCGTCGATGCCGGCGGCGCCCTTGGCGCGCGGCCAGGTGATGTCGATCTCGCGCCCGCGGTAGTCGCGATGATCGAGCTGACGCAGGGCGGCGACCTCGGCGTTGGTCAGGATCGGATGGGGCACGCGGATGCGGTGCGCGTGATGCTCCGTGACGTCGAGCAGGTTGCCCTCGGGCCCGGTGTAGCAAGCGAGGCTCATGACCACCTCCTCGCGGATGGGGTCGATGGGCGGGTTCGTGACCTGCGCGAAGAGCTGCTTGAAGTAGTCGTAGATCAGACGCGGCTGCTCGCTCAAGCAAGCCAACGCAGCGTCGTTGCCCATGGAGCCGACGGGATCGCGCCCTTCCTTCACCATCGGCAAGAGCATCAACTCGAGCGTCTCCGTAGTGTAGCCGAAGGCGCGCAGACGCGGCACGAGGCCCTTGGGCTCGAAGCCATGGGGCTCGAGCGGCGCGGGCAGGTCGCTCAGATCGATGCGCTGTTCTTGGAGCCAGAGCTGGTAGGGGTTCTTCTGCGCGATGACGCGCTTCACCTCTTCGTCCGGCACGAGGCGCCCCTGCTCGAAGTCGACCAAGAGCATGCGCCCGGGCTTGAGCCGACCCTTGTGCGCGACCTGCTCCGGACGAACGCTCGGCAGCACGCCGACCTCGGAGGAGAGGATCATGCGGCCGTCGGTGGTGAGGTAGTAGCGACTGGGCCTCAGCCCGTTGCGGTCGAGCACGGCGCCAAGGAAGCGCCCGTCCGTGAACACGATGGACGCGGGCCCGTCCCAGGGCTCCATCATGCACGAGTGGTACTCGTAGTAAGCGCGCCGCGCGGCGTCCATGCGCTTGTCGTTCTGCCAGGCCTCCGGGATCATCATCATGATCGACGAGGCCAGGGAGCGACCGCCCATGAGCAGGAACTCGAGCACGTTGTCGAAGGAGCCCGAGTCGCTGACGTTGGGCTCGATGATGGGCAGGCAGCGCGCGAGATCGTCGCCGAGCAGCGGGCTCCTCACCACGCCCTCGCGATCGTGCATGGAGCCGACGTTGCCGCGCAGCGTGTTGATCTCGCCGTTGTGGCTCATCGTGCGCAGCGGCTGCGCTCTGTCCCACGAAGGGAAGGTGTTGGTGCTGAAGCGCGAGTGCACCATCGCCAGGTGCGTGCGGAAGTCCCAATCCTGCAGATCGAGGAAGAAGGGCAGGAGCTGCAGCGAGGTCAGCATGCCCTTGTAGACGAGCAGGCGCGTGGAGAGGGTGCAGACGTAGAAGAGCTCGCGTTGGCGCAGGCGCGCGTCGGCGCGCAGGCCGTTGCTGGCGCGCTTGCGCACGATGTAGAGCTTGCGCTCGAGCGCGTCGCCACTGCTGCCGCCACCACCGACGAAGAGCTGCTCGAGGGCGGGCATGCTGCGTCGCGCCGTCGGACCCAGATCCGCAGCGTCGGCGTCCGTGGGCAAGGTGCGCCAACCGAGCCGCGTGAGACCCTGTTCGCGCAAGAGACGCTCGACCGTGCGCTTGGCGTGGGTGCGCTCCGCCTCGTCCGTGGGCAAGAAGAGGTTGCCGACGCCGTAGCTGCCGCGCTCGGGCAACTCGACGCCCAGATCGCGCGCGGCCACCTTGCGCAGGAAGCGATCGGGCAGCGCCGTGAGCATGCCCGCGCCATCGCCCGTGTTGGGCTCCGCGCCCGACGCGCCGCGATGCTCCATGTTGCGCAGCACCTCGTCCGCATCGAGCACGATGCGATGCGAGGCCTCGCCCCGAATCTGCGCCACGAAGCCGATGCCGCAGGCGTCGTGCTCGAAGCTTGGATCGTAGAGCCCGTGAGCCTCCGGAAGACCGTGCGTGCGCGAAGACATGGCTGCTCATGCTTCGTCGTGATGACGCACCGTGTCAAGGTGTGACGCGACTTCGTCGCCGCCCGCGGGGGAGGCTCGCCTCCGGGGGA
>JAACVI010000246.1 GCA_009992505.1 Myxococcales bacterium | reverse complement strand
GAAGAGGATGCTGAGGATCACCGGCAAGGTGAAGCCGATGGGCAGGTACCAGACGCTCAGCGCGAGCATCAGCACACCGAGCACTCCGGCAGCTCCGAAGGTTCCGAGCGTGCGGCGACTGGGCCGCGGTCGCGCGAAGAAGCCGACGAAGAAGCCCAGGAGCCCGAGCCACGCGAGCACGGTGCCGAGCAGGCTGAGCAACACGCCGACCTTGTGCCCAGCGGGGCTCACATAGGGGATGGCGAACTCCACGCTGGCCGAGCGCTGACCGGCGTAGAGCTTCTCGAAGCTGAAGCGGATGCCTTCGGCGGGCACGGAGATGCGCAGGCGTCCGTCGGTGCCGAGGTCCGCGTCCTCGAGCGCCATGGCGTCGCGCGGGGTGGTCACGCCCGACTCCGTCACGTCCATGTCGGCGACGGGCTCACCGTAGTGACGACCCGTGGGCAGGTAGACCTGCAGGCTCGAGCGCGTGACGACCATGTCGGGGCGAGGCAGCTCGCCGTCCACGCGACCGAAGAGGCCGAGCTTGGACACCTGCGTGGCGTAGGTCAGCTCCACGGGGAAGCCCTCCGACGAGTTGATGATGTTGATCAGCACGGCGGGCGCGCTCTCGTCAGCGTCCGTGGCCATGGCGGGTGTCTCGGGGTGTCCGGCCACCGTCGCCGACCAGACGTCGGAGCTCGCGGGCAGGGCCACGCGCAGGAACTGCTGGCGGTTGTTGCGCACCATGAAGCGCGCCGTGGTCACGACCAATCCGTCGTCCGTGTACAGCATGCGGTAGCTGGCCTCGTCGATGGTCGCGTCCTGCACCTCGACCTCGCGATGACGCGCCACGTGCAGTCCGAGCACGGGCGCGGGCGTTGCGCGGGCGTAGCGATAGGCGAGCAGGATGGGGTTCGTCGTGCGCATGACGAGCTGCTGCGGCAGCTCCGAGACCTCCGCGGGCGAGAGTCGCTCGAGCGTCCCGGGCTCCACCTGCAGCGCGGCCAGCGCCTCGACCGCGACGCGCCCCTGCTCCACGTCCGCGCCGTCCACGTGCAACGTGGGCATGACGAGCTCGGCGTCACCCTCCGAGGTGATCTGCTCGTAGGTGAGGTCGATGCGGAACTGGCCCTGCATGTCCTGCGTGAACTCGACGTGCACGAGCTGATGGTCGCCCTCTTCAGTCACGTGATGCTCGCGCAACGACGGCGCCGTCAGGCCGAGGAAATTCACGCCCGCCGGCAGCTGCAACGTCATCTCGGTCAGGCTGCCCGACTTCACGTTCACGCTGACGGAGGCCGAGCCCGCCAACGTCACGTCGCTCAAGGAGATCAGCGTGTCGATCTGCGCGTCGAAGAGACCGCGCTCGCGCTCGCGCTCCTTCACCTTCACGCTCAACGCCGGCTCGTCGCCGAGGTAGCGATAGGTGTGGGCGACGGTCATGTCGACGGAGTCGCGGATCGAAGCGGGCAATTGGTTCTCGCCCACGCGCGCGACGTTCTGTTCGGTGACGGGCTCGAGGGTGAGGTGCCGACTGGCGAGCAGCGCGATCATGCCGAGCTGTCGATGCACGTCGCGGGCGCTCAGGAGCGGCAGGGGGAAAGCCGCCACCGTGTCCGCGGGGCCCGTGGTGTCGAGGGTGCGTTCGTATTCGATGGTGAGCTTGAAGGTGTTCGTGACCTCGCGGTCGAGCCAGACGGTGAGCGTGGTGTCGTCCGTCAGGCGCCAGTCGGAGACGGCGCCACCCTCGGCGCTGACCTCGTTGAACTGCACACCGGCGGGCACGGTGAAGGAGAGATGGTTCAGGCTGCCGCGCGTGATCTCGTAGCTCGCGACCGTTCGCATGGAGAGCACGCCCTCCTCGGCGTGGGCGACCTGATAGAGCGTGGCGTTGGCGAGCGCCTCCACTTCGCCGTTGACGCCTTCGGGCACGGCCTCGGGCCACGTCAGGGCGAGCGAGTCGGTCATGGCGACGTGGAAGACGGCGGTGGTCGCGCCGCGCGCGTGACTCAGCTCGACGCCCGCGGCCGGCGTGACCGAGAGCTCCTTGATGCCGGGCAGGATGAGCTCGAAGCGCGACACGGGCACGCGCGGGATGCGCAGATCGACGCCGGGCAGGCCATCGTGCAGCGTCTTCGGGACCGAGAACTCGAGGCTGACCACGTGTCGACCGCGGCCGCGCACGCTGGCGGCGAAGTCGTCGTCGAGCACGCTGATGGCCACGGGCTGGCGATCCACGCGCATCTCGGCCAGCGCGACGTCGGAGGGCAGGACCGGGATGCGCAGCGTGCCGTTGCCCTCGACCTCGACGCCGAGCTCGGCCGTCCAGCGCACGGTGTCGCCTTCGAGTCGACCGACGTAGCTCGCGCGGCTGAGCGTGTAGCCGCCACTCGGACCCGCCTCACGCCAACTGAGCTGGGCGCCGGCGCTCGCGGGCAAGGAGGCCGTGAGTCGTGTGCTGCCGCCGGATTCGCTGACGTCGGTCGTGGTCGCCGGGATCAACGCCATATCGAGGCCCGTGGCCGGCAAGGACGCCGTGAGCTGTGCGCTGGTGCGCGGCAAGGGCAAGCTGAAGGAGCGGCCGGCGGCGAAGTGATCCGCCTGCACCTGGTACTCCAGATGCACCGTCTTCTGGCCCGCCTCGTTGGTGGCCCAGGCCATGCCCGCGGGCGTCGGCACGAGCTCCACGGAAGCGCCGTTGACCGTGACCGCCGTCAGCGCCGTGCCCACGGCGACCAGCGGCACCAGCGTCCAGCGCGCGTGGAAGACGCGCACGGGGACGTCGACGCTGACGTCGGCGCTCCACTCGTCGTCGCCCTGGACGCCGACGACGTTCACGGTGGCGCGCCCGAGCGCGAAGCCGCCGGGCGTGGCGTGATCGCCGGCCTGGTTGTGCATCAGGTCCTGATACACGGCCAAAGGTAGGTCGACGCGACCCGAACCGTCCTGGGCGAAGACAGTCGTCGCGGGTCCGAAGGCCCACGCGAAGACGCACGCGAAGAGCAGGCGGCGAACGGATGTCGACGTTTGGGGTGTGCAGATAGCGCCCATGGGATGCTCCAGTTTCGGGGTGTGTGACGTCGAGCTGCGGGTCGCGGGGTCAGCGCGAGAACATCGGCTCGAAGAGTTTCCGGCGGCTGGCGAGCCGCAGAGAGTCGGCGACGGTCACCCTCTGGGGTGGCGTCAGGGTTCGCAGGGCCAGGTCGTAGCGAAGCACGAGGGCCAGGTCGGCGGAGAGCTCGTGATCCGAGGCGAAGCTGGGCATGAGGTGACGCACGCCACGCGAGAGCTCCACGAACTGGGCGAGGCGCGCGCGGGCGTCCTCCGCCTGACCCGAGCGCAAGCGGCTGGCGGCCTGGTCGAGGGCCTGGCTGAGCTCGTAGGCGAGCAGGTTCTTGAGCACGGAGCGCTCGAGGGGACCGCGCTCGTGGGTGCCGCGCGCCAGTGCCAGCGACGAGTGGGCCTCGCCGTTGCGCAGACGCAGCAGATCCTTGTAGCTCACGCTGACCTCGGCCACGGGACCGGGCGCGGAGGCGACCACGTCGAGCAGGATGACGTGCGAGTCGTTGGCGTAGAAGGCCGGCATGAAGATGGTGATGCCGTCGGCGTCCTCTTCGCGATCCGCCTGGATGCCCAAGCTACGCGCCAGGCGCTGATCGATGCTGCGCTCGGCTTCGCGCACACGGGCGCTGGCCCCCGCGTCGAGGCGATGGCAGCCGAGCACGCTCACGAGGCGCGTCCCCGGGGCGAGGCGGATGCGCAGGCGCAGGGCGCGCGCGACTACCTGGCTGATGGCGTCGAACTCCGAGCGCACCATGGCCGGGGCTTCGCTCGCGTCGGTCAAGAGACGACGCCGACCCTGACCGGCCAAGGCCAGGCGATCGAGGGACGAGAGCGTGGCGTCGCCGAGGCCGACCACGCTGGTGGGGATGCCCGCGACGGCGCCCACGTGGGCGGCGCGATCGAGCGAAGGGCTGACGTCGAGCCCGGGCGTGACGACGAGCAGGAAGCTGCTGCCCAGAGGCGTGGTGGGAGCTTGATCCGCGGCCAGCGACGCGAGGGAGGCGCGCACGGCCGCGTCGAGGCTGAGTGGAGCCATGGGCGTCGAGACCGCCGCGCCCCGGAAGAGCTGGTCGAGCGCTACCTCGACCTGGCCACGGCGGAAGGAGCCGGACGCGATCCGTTCGCCGCCCTGAGCTCCAGCGACGCGCAGGCTGATGCGGTCACCCACGTCGCGCGCCGCGCTCAAAGCTTCGAGCAATGCGCGAACGCGAGCCTGGTCCTCGGCGCCCAGGGGCCGACTGAGGTCCAGCACGACTCCGACGTTCATGGCCGGACGGGTGCCGCCACGACGCGCGGCGCCGCGCAGCCCCACCTGCACCAGCATGCGTCGCTCGCCTTCGGTCGCGCTCTGATCCGCGTGGACATAGAGCGCGAGCGCCGAGTGACGAGGCGCGTCGAAGGGTTGCGCGAAGGAGCGCGCGGCCTCGGCCAGCTCGAGCCCGGTCGCGCCGGTGCCGCCCAGCGTCGCCGCGCCCGCCTCGACCAGGCGCTGATGCAAGCTGCGCAGCGCCGGATCGCCAGGCACGTAGCTGTTGGAGAAGTGGCCGGCGGCGGGCTGGAACGTCAGACCCGTGGCGCGCTCCCGTTCGCGCAGGAAGCTCTCGGCGCGCGCCAGGTCGAGGTTGGACGGACTGCCGTTGGGCAGCTCGACGCCGGTGCTCGTGGAGCTGCTGACCGCGGGAGGCGTGGGCGAGAGGATGCCCTGCGCCAAGGGCTGAAGGTGGGCGCGGCGCGCTGAATCGGGGCTGGGTCCATCGACGCTTCCGCCGACGGTACCGCGCTGTCCGAGGTCACCGCGATGGCCGGCGAGCGGATCGCGAAGCTGTAGCTGCGCTTGCTCCGCGGGCGCCGGCTGCTCCGCGGCGGCGACCTCGACGGGCTCGTCGGCGGCAGGCACATCCTGCGCTGAAGGGCTGGGCGTGGCCAGAGCGCCAGACACGCGATCCACGTCCACGTTGCGCGCCACGGTGCTCGACGGAGCCGTCTGAAGCTGCACCCGGAAGTCCGCGTTCGCGCCGTCGCCAGCGAGCGGCACG
>JAACVI010000119.1 GCA_009992505.1 Myxococcales bacterium | reverse complement strand
GGCACGTCGGCGAGCAGGCAGGGCGGGAATCCGCAGGTCCCGATGGCGGTGACTTGGACGTCCGCTTCCTCGAGCGCGCGCACGGCCGCCACGAGGTGAGGCTTCACGAGATCGAGGGGAACCAGCATCTGCTCGAAGAAGGACGGGTCGTGAGACATCGCGGGATGGGAGTACTCCACGTGCTCCACGGGGTGGTCTGGAAAGGGCCGCACGAAGCGCTCGACGACCATCGAAGCGTGGTGCGCGAGCCTCTGGTAGTTGCGCTCCTCGACGACGCAGTTGATCTGCACTTCGACGCCCGCCCGCAGCAGGTTCTCGATCCCGGCCACGGTCGAGCCATGGGTCCGCGGCGCGCGCGTCATGATGTCGGAGACTTCTGGATCGGCGGAGTGGAAGGAGACGAAGGCGGAGTTCAGGCCGGCCTCGACCAGGGTGTCGAGGTAGGCGGGCTTGGCCATGCGGATGGCGTTGGTCTGAAGCGCCACGGCCATGCCCAGCCCGCGGGCGTGCGCGATGGTGACAGCGAGGTCCTTGTACAGCGTCGGTTCGCCGCCGCTGATGCTCACGCGCTCGATGCCCTGCGCGGCCATCTCGTCCAGCCAGGTGCGGACCAAGCCCATGGGCGGATCGGGCCAGTCGCGACCCTGCCAGCAGAAGCCGCAGTTCTGGTTGCAGCGAAATCCGAGGCGCACGATGCCGTTCACGCCGCGTCGAACCTGCACGAACATGTAGTCGTCGGTCTCTTCGAAGCTGCGCCAGAGCGCGAGGACTTCGGAAGCCGCGCGGGTGTCCTCGACGCTCAGCGCGCGCACGCGCTGGGCGAGCTGCTCGAGCTGTTGGCGGTGCGGCGGAGACTGAAAGGCATCCCTCCCGTCCGGTAGCTTTCGATACGAGAGCGTGAGCGCCTGACCGGACGCGAAGGACTGTCCGCCCGAGGGCGAGGCCAGCTCCACGCCGAGGCCGATCGGCGTGGTCAGGAGGAAGGACCAGGGATCCAGCTCCTCTCCGGCGCGGTGTGCGTTCCGGTCCTCGAACTCGACGGGCCTGACACCGAGGAGCTGCGAGAACGCCTTCAGGACGGCCTCTCGTTGCTGATCGCGCAGAGGCGTGAGCCGAAAGACAGGGAGGGAATGGGTCATGGATCGACTACCTCTCGGAAGCGTGCCGGGCCCGAACGGCACCCCGGTCCAACGCGGGGCTCGTCGCCTGCGCACATGGGGGGTCGAGTGCATTCGAAGCGAGTCACGCAGCCCTCACATAGCACGAAGGCGCGCTGGCCCGCGTGGTCCGTCTGCCGCCCGCCATGCCTGGACGCTGAGTGGACTCAGGGATCCATCGAGTAGAGTTCGCCCTCCGCCAAGGTCGCGGCCACACGCTGGTCGTGCATCTCGCCGCCGCAGCGCGGGCACTCCTTGGCGCCACGGGTGATTCGAGCGAGGCCGTGACGAGCCTCTCCTCCCACTCTGGCCCCGACGGCAATTCTTGTGGTATGGCCCGCCGTCGGCGCGCGCTTTCTCCTGCGCCGCTTCCTCGGAGGAACGCCATGAAGAGCTGGATGAAATCCCTCACGCTGTTGGTCAGCGTTCTCGCCCTGGGCGGCTTGCCCTTGGCCTCGACCCTCGCGCACGCCCAGATCGACCCTGAAACCGGGGACACCGGTCAGTGGCAGCCGCCCCCGCCCGCGCAGCCGCAACCGCCCCCTCCGCAGGTCCAGCCCCAGCCCCAGCCCCAGGCCAACGCCTGGCAGCAGCAGCCGCCGCCGGCAGCGGCCCAGCAGCCCGCGTGGCTCGGCAGCCAGCCCGAGCGCCCCCCGGCCATGGGTGGTGAGCAGCCCGGCGTCTCGTCCCCCGCGGGCGGCGACGACCACTCCCAGCTGGTCGGCCACCTCGGCGTCTCGCTCTTCGGGGTCGAGAACCTCACGGCGGGCGTGACCGCAGCCGGCCACTCCGTGGACATCCACGCGCCGACCATCGGCATCCGCACCTGGCTCAGCGACTCCCTCGCCTTCGAAGCGGGCCTCGGCCTGGGCATCGGCTCCATCAGCACCAGCAAGGAGACCACCGGCGACAGCGTCGTGCTCCCAGGTCTGAGCAGCGTCTTCGCCCTCGGACTCCACGTCGGGCTGCCCGTGGCTCTGGCCCACTCGGGCCACTTCGCCGCGCTGCTGATCCCCGAGATCGACTTCGGCTACGGCTCGGCGAAGATGATCGTGAACCCCGGGGACGCGAACCAAGACATCACGCTCAGCACCATCGACTTCAAGCTCGGCGTGCGCATCGGCGGCGAGGTCCACTTCGGCTTCTGGGGCCTGCCCCAGCTCTCGCTTCAGGGCACGGTCGGCCTGGGCATCCAGTACCGCAGCGGCAGCGCGGCGGACTCGGTGGACCTGCCTGCGGGTGGCATCGGGGAGAGCGAGTCCACCTTCGGCGTGACGACGTTCGCGAACGACATCGTCAACGGCATGATTCGCATCAACTACTACTTCTGACCGCGTCGCCGCCTCGCGCGGCTCGCCCTCGCAGACACGCGTCAGCGCCCTCGGGCCTGGCGCGTGTCGCGTTTTTGGGCCTCGGCGCGCTGGGTCCCAACGCCGCGGCCTTGACAGCTTCCCCCCTCGACCGCAGACGCAGGGCATGCCGCGCGCAGAACACCCCTATCGAGCCTTCCTCCATCGGGTGATGAAGCCTGCCCAGTACCTGGGCGGCGAGCCGGGGCAGATCACCAAGCCCTGGGACTCCGTCGACGCCCGCGTCTGCCTGGCCTTCCCCGATCTGTACGAGATCGGCATGAGCCACCTGGGCTACAAGATCCTCTACTCCGAGCTCAACGCGCACCCGCACCTGCTCGCCGAGCGCGCCTACACCGTCTGGGCCGACATGGAGCAGGAGCTGCGCGCCCACAGCGAGCCCCTGCGCAGCCTCGAGAGCGGGCGTCCGCTGCGCGACTTCGACGTCGTCGGCTTCTCCCTGCAGTTCGAGCTGACCTTCACCAACGTGCTCAACATGCTCGAGCTGGGCGGCATCGCTCTGCGCAGCGAGGATCGCCCCGAGGACGCGCCGCTCATCCTGGCGGGTGGACCCGCGGGCACCCACGCCGAGTGCATCAGCCCCTTCCTCGACGCGGTTCTGGTCGGCGATGGCGAAGGCAAGGCCGCGGAGATCGTGCTCGACTGGGTGGACGCGAAGAAGGCCGGCGCCACGCGCGCGGAGCGCCTGAAGCGACTGACCCAGATCGGCGGCGTCTACGTGCCCTCGCTCTACCGGGTGGAGCAGGACGAACGATCAGGGCTGTTCGTGGTGGCCAAGCCCGAAGACGACGCGCTGCCCTACCCCATCCAGCGCGCCATCGTGCCGGATCTCGCCAAGCATCCCTTCCCCCACGACGGGCCCACGGCCGCCACCGAGACCATCTTCGATCGCGTCTCCGTCGAGGTCGCGCGCGGCTGCACCGAGGGCTGCCGCTTCTGCCAGGCGGGCATGATCTACCGCCCGGTGCGCGAGCGCCCGCCCGAGTCCATCCTCCACAGCCTCGAGCGCGCCGTCGACTTCGGCGGCTACGACGAGGCCTCTCTGACCTCGCTCTCCACAGCGGACTACAGCGCCATCGCGCCCCTCGTGCACGAGGCCAGCAAGCGCCTCGCGGGTCGTCGCGTCTCCCTCAGCGTCTCCTCCTTGCGCGCCTACGGGCTCAGCGACGACGTGCTCGACGACATGAAGAAGGAGCGCACCAGCGGCCTCACCTTCGCCCCCGAGGCGGGCACGCAGCGCATGCGCGACGTCGTGAACAAGAACATCACGGACGCGCAGCTGATGGAGACCGCCGAGCGTGTCTTCAGTCGCGGTTGGAACCGCATGAAGCTCTACTTCATGATCGGTCTGCCCACGGAGGAGGAGATCGACGTGCGCGGCATCGTAGACACGGGCGCGCGCACCATGGCCATCGGCGACGCTCACCTCGGCCGCGGCCGCGCGCGGGTGGTCGTCAGCGTCTCGACCTTCGTGCCTAAGCCGCACACACCCTTCCAGTGGTGCGCCATGAACCCGCGCAGCGCCGTGCTCGAGAAGCAAGGCTGGCTGGCGGACGAGGCCCGGTTGCTACGCACGCGCTTGCGCATGCACGACTCCGAGGGCTCGTGGCTCGAGGGTGTACTGGCGCGTGGCGATCGACGCCTGGCCGACGTGATCGAGAGCGCGTTCCGGCGCGGCGCGCGCTTCGACTCCTGGGACGAGGTGTTGAAGCTCGAGGCGTGGGAGGCGGCCTTCGCAGAGGTGGGGATCGATCCCGAGCCCTTCCTGGGCACCTTGCCCATCGACGGACGCCTGCCCTGGGACCACATCGACGTGGGCCTGGCCGAGGGCTTCCTCGCGCGTGAATACCGACGCTCCCTGACGGGCAAGCTCAGCCCTCCCTGCGGCAAGCCCGTGGGCGCCCACGTCCACCCGACCAACGTCGAGGACGCTCTGGCCGATACCAAGCGCCTGGTCTGCTACCACTGCGGCGTCGCCTGCGACATGGGCGAGATGCGCGAGGAGCGTCTGGTGGCGCTGCGCAGCCTGTCGGCGGAGCGGCCTCGACACGCGCTCACGAGCTCGACCGAGAGCGTGGAAGAGGCGCCGAAGCCGCGCGTCAGGAAGGGACGTCATCCGCAGGAGCGCGTGACCCAGGGCCCGCCCGCGCGGCTGCGCCTGCGCTTCGCCAAGCTCGGTCGCCTGGCCTACTCGGGCCACCTCGATCTCGTCCGACTCCTGCCTCGCGTGCTGCGTCAGGCGGGCATGCCGCTCTTCTACAGCCGCGGCTTCCATCCCAAGCCGCAGCTCACCTTCACGCCCGCCTTGCGTCTGGGCATCCCGAGCCTGTCGGAGTATGTGGACGTGAAGCTCCGCGCCGACATGCTGCCCTGCGGTGGGGACGAAGCCATGCTGCACGAGCTCATCGCCAGTCGCACCATGGACGACCTCCCGATTCTGGAAGCACGACTCTTGGGTCCGCAGGACCCGGCCATCTCGCGCGTGGCCGAGCTGGCGCATTGGTTGGTCGAGCTGCCCCTGGAGCGCCTGGCCGCGCTCGAGATTTCGGATACCGGGGAGTTGATGCAGCGCCTGGCGCAGGCGCGCTCCAGCGATCCCCACGTGCAGCGAGCGGGCAAGCACGGCGGACGCCGACTACGCATCGCCGACGGGCTCATCGATCTGCGCGTGGAGCCGCTCACGCAGGCGCCCGCAGAGGCAGGCTTCGCCTCGGAGGGTCTGGGCTTGTCGCTGTGGACCGATCTGTTGGGCGCCACCGTCTTGCGCCCCGACGAGATCATGTGCGCGCTGCTGGGCGAGGCTGCGGCGGACTGCCGCGTCGTGCGTCTGGACCTGTGCGCCAAGGGCGACGCGCGACTGACCCCGATGCAGCTCGACGACCTGCGAGCGCATCGGAGCGTGCTGAGGGCCGTCGCGCCATGAGCCGCCTGGACGTGCTCCGAAGTCTGCTGCGCGCGGCCGGCGACGGGACACGCGCGCGTCTGCGCACGCTCGGCCCGCTGGCGGAGATCCGCGAGCGCCTTCGCAGCCTGCGCGACGGTCGCGTGCCCATCACCGAGGCTCGCATCACCGCCTGCCTGGCCCGCGCCGAAGGCATCGCTTCTCTTTCCGCGGCAGCTTCGGGCGGCGCCATCCGCATCCACGCCACGCTCGAGAACGGCGAGTCCCTGGAGCTGGCCATCGAGCCCGCGTCGGCCCACTTCGCCGCCCGTGGCGCCAAGGAGCTGAGCTTCCGCGTCGTGCCCGAGGAGCTCGCCCATCGCGCCCCCGCGAAGGCGCTGGTGGGCAGCCTCGCGGGCCTAGTGGCGCACACCCTCTTCGCCGTGGCCGTCCACGGCGCCGAGGAGGGCGAGGCGGCGCTGACCGAGCGCGACGGCCCCGGTCAGCTGCGCGTCGATCTGCGCAGCCTGCCCAGCCTGCGTCGCGCGCCCCGTGCCATGACCATGGCCCTCGACGCGCTCAGCCTCGATGCCCTCGAGGTCGCCGACGGCGCGTTGGTCCTGCGCGTGCGCCTGCCCGGACTCACCTGACGTCTCGCTCGAAGCCCGCGACTCACCGGCAGTGGAAGCGCTCGTAGGCTTCGCGCTCGAGTCCTTCGCGGAAGTCCGGGTGAGCGATGCTGATCAGCAAGCGCGCGCGATCGCGCAGGGTGCGCCCGTGCAAGTTCACGGCGCCGATCTCGGTCACGACCCATTGCACGTGGCCGCGCGTGGTGACGACGCCAGCGCCTGGCGCCAACCTCGGCACGATGCGTGAGGCCTTGCCACCCAGAGCCGTCGACGGCAGCGCCAGGATCGCCTTGCCATCGCGAGAGCGCACGGCGCCCTGGACGAAGTCCATCTGACCCCCGATGCCGCTGTGGATGCGCTCGCCGATGGAGTCGGCGCAGACCTGACCCGTGAGGTCGATCTCGATGGCCGAGTTGATGGCGACCATGCGGTACTGCTTCCCGATCTCGTTCGGGTCGTTGACCATGTGGGAGGCGTGGAACTCGACGATGGGGTTGTCGTGCACGAAGTCGTAGAGCGCCTTCGTGCCCATGGCGAAGGAGGCCACGGCGCGGTTCTCGAAGCGGCTCTTCTTGCGATTGTTCACCACGCCGCTCTCGATCAGCGCCAAGAGGCCGTCGCTGAACATCTCCGTGTGCACACCGAGATCGCGATGATCGCTCAGGGCCGCGAGCACGGCGTCGGGGATGCGACCGATGCCCATCTGCAGGGTGGCGCCCTCGGGCACGAGCTCGGCGACGTTGCGGCCGATGGCACGCTCGACCTCGCCGAAAGGCGCCTGATGATGCTCGGGCAAAGGCCTGTCCACCTCGACGGCCGCCGTGATGCGGCTGACGTGGACGGCGGTGTTGCCCGAGGTGCGCGGGACCCTGGGGTTGATCTCGGCCACCACCAGGCGCGCGTGGTCCGCCGCGGCGCGCGCGCACGAGACGCTCGTGCCCAGGCGACAGAAGCCGTGCCGATCCGGCGGCGAGAGCTGCAAGAAGGCCACGTCGATGGGCATGCTGCCACCGTCGCGGAACAGGCTCTCGACCTCCGAGAGGAAGACGGGCGTGAAGTCCGCGCGGCCGGCGGCGACCGCCTCGCGCGTGTTGGGCCCGACGAAGAGCGCGTTGTGCCGCAGGTGCCCCGCGCACGCCTCGTCCGTGTAGGGCGCCGGCGCGTTGGTGTGCAGGTGCACGATCTCGACGTCCTCGAGGTCATGGGCCCGAGCCGCCAACGCCTCGAGCAAGGAGACCGGTGCCATGGCCGCTTCGTGGACATAGACGCGGCCCCTCGAAGGAACGAGAGCGGCCGCTTCGGCGGGATCGAAGCTGTGCATGCCGTGGTTCATGGCCGCCGCGCCGGGCTGGCGCAAGGTCCGGGAGAGCTCGACGCATCCTCGCGCAGGCGCCGCATGCTTTGATCCAGCGATGCGCTGGCGCTATCGTCGCGCCCGAGGTGAAGCATGCAGATCAAGAGCCCGAACTTCGAACACGGGGAGACGATCCCGGCGGCCCACGCCTTCTGCCGCATCGACCCCGCGACGCACGCCACCTTCTCCGACAACGTGAGCCCTGGACTGACGTGGGCGGAGGTGCCTGAAGGCACGCGCTCCTTCGCGCTCATCTGCCGCGACGGCGACGTCCCGAGCCGAGGCGACGACGTCAACAAGGAGGGCCGCGAAGTGCCCTCGGACCTGCCGCGCGTCGAGTTCATCCACTGGCTGCTCTGGAACATCCCCGCGCAGGCACGCGGGCTCGAGGAAGGCAGTCAGGCGCGCGGCGTGACGGCACGCGGCAAGGCCGGACCGGACGCGCCGTCGGGCATGCGCCACGCCGTCAACGACTACACGGGCTGGTTCGCGGGAGATGCCGACATGGCCGGCGACTACTTCGGCTACGACGGCCCGTGTCCTCCGTGGAACGACTCGATCCTGCACCACTACGAGTTCACGCTCTACGCCCTCGACCGCGCGGAGCTCGAGCTCGAAGGCGCCGTGAACGTGGCCGCGTTGAGGGCCGCCATGAAGGACCATGTCCTGGCGCAGGCCACGCTGATGGGGACCTACAGCCTGAACCCCGAGCTCGGCTGAACCCGTCGGCGCGAGCGAGCCGGGGGCCGCGCCCCGCGAGGCTGGGAACGTGGGGCCTCCTGCTCTCGCTGCTGCTCTTCGGCCTGCTCGGCCGCGCGCGGGCCCAACCGGTGGCCGACACTTGCCAGGCCACGCAGCGCGCCGCGGTCACGCGGGCTGCGCAGGCCATCGACGCGCGGCTCGACCTCATCCGATGCCAGGGTCCGCGCCTCGTCCTGCGCATCTTCCCACACCACACCGCGCCCCTCGACATCGAGCTGCGGCGACCGGCGGGTGAGTCCTTCCGGCGGGCGGGCATCCTCGGCATCTCACCCATCGTAGAGGTCGCCGACTACAATGAGCTGCCCGCGGGCCAGCGGGCCGCCTTCGAGCGCCTGGTCGACTACCTGGGCCGGCGGACCACCTCCGCCACCGCGCTGATGGGAGACCGCCCGGCGCCAGCGCCGGAAGGCGACCCCGCGGGGGACGTGCCCTACTATCTTCTGATCGGCCTGTTGGCGCTGTGGCTCGCTGGCACGGGACGACGAATCGGTCCACGCCCATCCCGCCGCATCGCGCTGTCCGTGTTCGCCCTCGGTCTCGCGCTGCGTCTCGTCTTCGGGTTGTGGGGACCCTTGCACGTCAACGGCCAGGGAGCGCTGTGGGTCAGCGGCACGCTGCGCTCGGCCCTGCTCTCGCTCTACGGACCCGGCTACCACGAGCTCTTCGCCTGGGTGGGCCTCTTCGCGCGACCCGACCACGCGCTCTTCGTCGCCAACGCGATCCTCGGTGCGCTGGTGCCGGTCTTGGTCTACCGGCCGGCGGAGACCCTCGACATGCGCCGCGCGGGCGCGCTCTTCGCCGCCCTGGTCCTATGCTTCGATCCCGTCTCCGTGCGCATCGCTGCGAGCGAGAGCTACCTCCCCGGCTCGTCATGCTTGGTCCTGCTCGCGGGCCTCGGCGTGGCGCTGGCCGTGCGCAATGAAGCGCATGGCGCACGCAGCCGCGCGTTCTGGGCACTGCTGGCCGCGGGTCTGTTCGCTGCGCAGGCGACGCGCACCCACCCCGTGAGCTGGCTCCCGCTCGCGCTCACGCCGTTGATCGCCTTCGGGTCGAGCCACGCCCTGCGCAAGCGCCTGAAGATGGTGCTGGCAGCGACGCTCTCCGTCGGCGGCGCGAGCCTCCTGCTCAGCGGCGACGTGCTCATGGCCGGTCTCGCCGTGGCCCGCCAACACGGCGGTCACGCAGAGCCCATGGGCATAGGGGTGGGGAGCTGGCCCCTGCTCGTACTGGCGGCGACGGCCCTGCTGCTGCGCCGACGCGCCAAACCCGCGGCCCTCGTGCTGCTCGCCTTCGCGAGCGTGGTCGCCGACCTGGCCACGCGCCGCGTCTATGGCCAGAGCGCGGTCTGGATGGCCAGCTTCGATCGTCTCTACCTTCCGGGCATCGCGCTGGGCGTGAGCGCCTACTGGCCGCGCCCGTGGCGCCGCCTTCCCATCGTCGCGGTGGCCGCGGCCGGCGCGGCCCTGTGGCTCGGTCGAGACGTGCCCCGGCTCTTCGAGCCAACCACCGAGCAGCTCGAGTACGACTTCTTAGCGACCGAGTTCGCCCATTCCCCACCCGGCTGTTGGGTCGCCGGTGTGCGCAGGGCCGGACAGCGCGTCCTGAGCCTACCGGCCTACGCCGTGCCGCGGCCCGCCACGGGCGAGCGCGGACGCGACCTGCCCGCGGAGGGCGCCGGGCAGCTCGACAGCCTCGTGGTGCGAACGCCTTGCCTGCTCTACGTGCACGACTCGCTCTGTCAGAGCGCGGAGGGCGGGGCGCTGTGCCGTGAGGTCGAAGCCGGAGCGCGCCTCGAGCGCATCGGCGGCGTCGATCTGCCGGCGCGGCCCAGCTACGATCTCCTGCCCTACGACGCCGAACGCGTCAGGGTCGAGGTCTACCGCGTGCTGCGCCGCGACTGACGAGTCGGGGCGCGCCCGTCGACTAATCCTCCTGCTTCCAGGCGCGACTACGCGCGACGTCCGCGCGGTAGCGGCCGAGCTCCTCGTTACGACGCGCACCGTCCCATCCCAGGCGCTCCGCCATGCGCTCGGCCACGGCCTCGGCCACGCCGAGCCCCTGATCGTGGTCCCGATAGTAGAGCTGGGTGCGCCGGATCATCACGTCCGAGAGCGAGGTGGCGAGCTCTTCGTGCACGGCCCAATCCACCTGCACGAAGGTCTCGGGTCGCCCGGGGAGGATGCGCTCGGCCAGGCTGGCGTCGGCTGCGCACAGCTCCGCCAAGGTGAAGGCGCGCATGCCGTAGCTATCCGTCAGGTGACGCGCCACGTCCTCGGGCAGCACGTCCTTGGAGGCGGCGCGCACCTTCGCGGCCACCGCGGCGTGGTCGTCGTCCTCGGGCCAACCGACGGCGCCCACGAGCGGCGCGGAGTCCGTCTTCGGATCCGAGAGATCCTCGGGCAGATGACCCGAGATGCGCAGCAGGCGCACGACCGTATCCGTCACCTCCGCGGCCATGCGGCGATAGGTGGTGAGCTTGCCGCCGGCGATGGTGACGAGCCCTCCGACGCCGACCATGATGCGATGCTCGCGGCTCACGGCGGACTCGTTCATGGACTCGCCGTGCTCGTCGCTCGGGGGCGCCATCAACGGTCGCAAGCCCGCCCAGGTCGAGATCACGTCCGCGGGCACGAGCGTGTGCTGGGGGAAGTAGGTGTTGGCCGCCTGCAGCAGGTAGTCCACATCCGCAGCCGTCGCCGCGACCTCACCGGGATCGCCGCGATAGTCCGTGTCGGTGGTGCCGATGTAGGTGCGATCACCCCAGGGGATGGCGAAGAGCACGCGCGAGTCCTCGGGATGGAAGCAGACGACCGCGTGCTGCACCGGCAGCTTCTCGGCGTCGACGACCACGTGCACGCCCTTGGTCGGGCGCAAGAGCCCGCGGTTCGCGTCGTCGGCGACTTCGCCGCGACGCATGGCCAGGGTGCGGTCGGTCCAAGGCCCGGTGGCGTTGACCACGGCGTGGGCGTGGATCTCCTTCTCCTCGCCGCTGAAACGGTCCTTCACCGCGGCTCCGGTGATGCGTCCCGTCTCGTCCTCGAGGAAGTGCGTGACGCGGGCGTAGGTGGCGATGACGGCCCCCTCTTCCGCGGCGTCGAGCGCGGTCTCGAGCGTCAGGCGCGCGTCGTCCGTGGAGCAATCGTAGTAGAGCGGCGCGCCCTCGAGCCCCTCTTGCCGCAGCACCGGCTCGAGCACGGCGACCTCGGCAGGCTTCAGCTTCTTGTGGATCTTGGGCGAGCGGAAGAGCGAGAGCCCGTCGTACAGCCACATGCCCGCGTTGATGATGAAGAGGTTGTGCTTGGATCCCGCGTAGACGGGGAAGACGAAGCCCAGCGGGTTCACGAGGTGCGGCGCGAGGTCCATCAGGATGCGTCGCTCGCTGACGGACTCGAAGACCAGACCGAACTCGTAGCTCTCGAGGTAGCGCAGACCACCGTGCACGAGCTTGCTCGAGCGGCTGCTGGTGCCGTAGGCGAGATCGTCCTGCTCCACCAACGCCACCGTGAGGCCACGTCGGGCCGCGTCACGCGCCACGCCGGCGCCGGTCACGCCGCCTCCGACGACCAGCACGTCCACGTCCGAACCCAGTCGCTCCCACATCTCCGCGCGCGTCGGCATCACTACACTCCTCTCGCCCCACGGGCGTGGGCCAAGGGTCGCGCAGGTCGGGCCGTTAGTCGAGCCCACGCGTGAGAGACGCCAGAACGAACCACGGCGCCCGAGGCCGAAACCAGGGGCGCCGCTGCGTTCAGAGGGTCCCGATCAGGGGCAGGTGTACGTGCCCAGATCGCTGAAGGTGTCGACCGGGAACTGCGTCCACTCGACGGACGGGTCGAAGGCGTCGTCGATCACCGTATCACCTGTGGTCACGCCGCAGTTGCGGCGCAGGGTGTGGTTGGCCGTGTCGACGCCACCACCGCTCCAGGAGCTGCCCGGATCGGTGCCGTTCATCTGGCCGAAGGAGTCGATCAGGGTCGTGCCGCAGGTGAGGTCCCAGCCGTCGTCACCGTTGTGGTTGACGTTGCTATCGAGCGCGTCGCAACTTCCGGCCGTAGCCGGCAGAATGCTGGGGTTGCACAGCACGACGCTGGCGCCCGCGGCGAGTGCATCGCCCGTGAGGATTCCGCTCAGCGGAATCGTCGCGGACACCGTGGCGCTTCCGTTGGTGTAGCGATTGAGCGTGCACGAGGTCAGGCTGGCAATGCTGGTGCCGATATTGGTGATCTCAATCGCCTTGTTGTTGCTGGTGCCTTCGACATACTCGGTGAAGAGCAGCGCTGGGGGAGGACCCGCGGGGCGAGCGGTCATCTGCCCAGCGTCCGCGATGATGTAGCCGTCCGGGGAGCCGACGTCGGTCGTGTCGCAGTAGGTCCAGCTCGCGCCACGATCGCCGCTGAACCGGTAGGCGTAGTCGTAGCTGGTGGGTGTACCGCCAACGGCCGGCTGAACCGTCACGTCTCCAGTGTACTCGTCGTTGTTGGGCTCCCCCGCGGCGGTCGGATCGAAGCCGGCGTTGGGCGCGGCCGTGGTCCAAGTCCAGGTCCCGTCCGTCGCCGGGTCAGAACCGTGGGGTCCGACGCCCACCATGGCGACGAGGAGCGGGCTGGTGTCATTGCCGGTCGTCGTCACGTCCGTGAGACCCGCAACGTAGACGCGACCGTAGGTGGTCACGAGCGCGCCCTCGGTGGTGTCGATGGCGGTGGGGAACTGCAGGCGGCAGAAGCCGATCGTGTGGCTCGGGCAGGCCTCGTTGGCGGCGCCGGGCGTGCCGAGGTCGCCGTTGTAGTTCGTCATGCCGTCACACCAGTTGTAGCCGCCGTCGTTGTCGGTGGCGTTGGTGTGCGACGTGTCGAGCTGCATGCTCGCACCGTTCGGATCGGGGAAGATGGGCCCGCCGTCATAGAGAACCTCGTCGATCAGCGTGCTTCCGCCGGCCCCATCGGGGCAGCTCATGCGCACGCTGTCGGAGCTGTTGGTCAGCGCGAAGGATCCCGACATCCAGACCACGTCCGGCACGAAGCCCGGGTCTATATTCGAAGCGAAGGTGAGATACTCGCCAGGCGCGATCACGAGGCTCGTGTCGAGCATGATGCCGGCGTCCGTGAGCCCGGTGATGACGCAGCCCATCAGCTCGTAGCGATCGGTGGCGCTGGGGTTGTGAATCTCGAACCACTCGCCCAACGTGTCGGAGAGGGTCGAGGGGTTCTGCATGATCTCGGTGATCACGATCTCGCCCGCGGCCGGCGCTGCCGGTCCCGTGCCCGCGTCGGTGCCGGAGTCCGTGCCCGCGTCGGTGCCGGAGTCCGCCGTGCCCGTGTCCGCCGTGCCCGTGTCCGCCGTGCCCGTGTCCGCCGTGCCCGTGTCCATGCCGCTGTCGCCGGGACCGCTGTCGCCGGGACCGCTGTCGCCGGGACCGCTGTCGCCGGGACCGCTGTCGCCGGGACCGCTGTCGCTCGAACCGCTGTCGTCCATGCCCGAGTCCGTGCGGCTGTTACCACCTCCGCAGCCCCAAAGGCCGACCACGATGGCGAGTCCGAGGACCGCGCGCGTGCTGATCTGTCTCATACAATCCATGTCAAACCCCGCTTTCCAGGGCCAACGCTAAGCCCCTGGGCGAGCGCGGTCAACGCGCACAGGCGCCCGTCGCACCAGCGTCACCTCGCTGGATCCAGCCTCAGTACTCGAATCCGCTGCCACCGATGAATTCGCGCAGCAAGGAGGTGGGCGGGACGTGGTCGGGGTAGATCGACACGAAGCGCTCGAGCAGGCCCAGGAGCCGGAACGCGGTGGTGTAGGAGGGGTGATCCTGAGGCACCTCGAGCAGGTAGCGCTCGGCGTAGACGCGCAGCACGCTCAGCTCGTAGATCAGAGACGAGTCGAAGACCGCATCCGCGTGCTGTTGGAAGGGGAAGATGTGCTTCTGCTCGCCGCGTCGCACCGCCGGCCAGCGCGCGATGTTGGCGGCGGGCGTGGTGCCGCGCCCATGGCGATCGCGCACGATGCGCCGCAGGAGGCGCACGTCCGAGGCGTGGACGCGGCGCAGCCTGTCGAGGGGGAGCTGCGCCAGCGGACAGATGAAGACGCGGAAGATGCGATCGGGATCCACGGCCGCGAGCAGGCGTGGGTTCAGCGCGTGGAGCCCCTCGAGCAGGAGGATACCGCCCGAGCCCATGGCGAGCTCGGGACCACCGGCGGGAGAGCTTCGGCCCGTCTGGAAATCGTAGCGCGCCGTGCGCACGGCCTGACCCGCGAGCAGCTCCGTGACGTGCTGACCAAAGAGGTCGACGCGCAGTGCCTCGAAGGCCTCGAAGTCGTACTCGCCGTGCGCGTCTCGCGGGTTCTCTTCCCGATCCACGTAGTAGTCGTCGAGGCTGATGCCATGGGGCTCGAGGCCATCGACCCGGAGCTGCACGCTGAGGCGCTTGATGAACGTGGTCTTGCCCGAGGACGAGGGCCCAGCGATGCACACCACGCGCGCGCCCGCCTCGTGGATGGCGTCCGCGATGCGACCGATGCGCTTCTCCTGGAAGCCCTCGGCCACGCGGATCATCTCCGACACGTCACCGTCGATGCAGGCCCTGTTCAGCTCGCCCACGGTGGACAGACCCAAGCTGCTCAGCCAGCGCTGCGGCTCACGCGTCATGTTGCGGGCGTGGAAGGATGCGCGGAGAGCCGCATCGAGCAGCGGCGGTGGTGGCGGGCGCGAGTGACGCGCATCGGCGGGCGTTTCGCGCGCAGGCGTGGCTTGCGAGCCGTGCGGGCCGTAGACGAGCAAGAGCGCGCCGTCGTCGACCACGACCCGGAAGCCCGTCAACGGACCGGTGCTGGCCAGGAGCGGCCCGGGGGTCGGCGCATAGACGCGGCCGTATGAGGCCAGGGAGAGCGCGGGCTGCCGCCAGGTGCGCAAGAGATCGACGCCCGCTCGGTCGCCCGACTCCTCGAGGTGGGCGCGCGCCTCCTCCAGCGTCCATAGCTCGTCATGCAGGGGTCGGTCGTCCGTGGCCAGCTCGTGCATGCGCGTCTCGATCGCGTGCGCCGCGGCCTCCCGATCGTCCGTCTCGACCCGCACGCGCTGACCGAGCCCCACCGAGTAGTCCAGCGAGAGGTCGAAGCCGAGATCGTCGGCGGCCTCGAGCAGCAGGAGCGCCAGGGAGCGCTGGTAAATGCGCCGGCCCTCCCAATGGGCGGTCGTCAGCGGCGTGATCACGGCGTCGGACGAGAGCGGCGTCGCCATGGACACGGGCCGCTCGCCGAGCAAGGCCGCCACCGTGGGGTGTCCGTCCACCGTCACCGGCAAGAGCGCGCCCACCGGCGTTCCGATCCAGACCTCCTCGACCACGCCACCCACCGTCGCGTGCACGTGGCGCTGACGCGGCAGCGAGCGGTCGCGTAGCAGCGCGCGCACGCCGTCGGTCATGCTCGACAGCTCCTCGCCCAGAGTGGCGATCAGCACCTCGAGCAGGGGCACGACCAGATCCGGCCGCTCCTTCGTCAGGCGGCGCAGGCTGGCGGGCGTGAGGCGGAGCAGCGAGAGCGGCGTCACCGCCCGCACGCTCGCGGCGCGAGGACGCGAGGCGATGAGCGAGAGTTCGCCGAAGTGATCCCCACCCTCGAGGCGGTCGACTTCGACGCCACCGCGCTCGACCAACGCCTCGCCCTCGAGGATGACGTACATGTCGCGCTCGCGGTCGCCCTCGCGCACGGCGAACTCGCCCGCGGCGGAGCTGACGGGCTCGAAGAAGGTCGCCAGGTCGGCGCGCGCTTCGGGCGCGAAGGAATCGAAGAGGGCTCCTCGGAGGCCAACGTCCATGCCGGAAGGATGGACCCCAGCGGAGGTGTCGTCATGGACAATCACGCGGGGGCTTTTCGAATCGATGTCAGCGGCGCCCGGGCAAGCCAAGCTCACGCTTCGCCTCGAGCCACGCCATCACCTCGGCGGCGGCCTGGTCGATGGAGAGGACGCCCGTGTCCACGCGAATCTCGGGCGATTCGGGCTCCTCGTAGGGCGCGCTCACGCCGGTGAAAGCAGGGATCTCGCCGCTGCGCGCCTTCTGGTACAGGCCCTTCGGATCGCGCGACTCACAGACCTCGAGGGAGGCCGCCACGTGCACCTCGACGAAGGAGTCTCCGAGCAGCGCGCGCACCGCGTCACGGTCGCTGCGGTAGGGAGAGATGAAGGCCGTCAGCAGCACCACGCCGGCGTCGGTGAAGAGCCCCGCGACCTCGCCCACGCGACGAATGTTCTCGCGCCGATCCTCGGGCGCGAAGCCCAGATCGCGGCACAGGCCGTGGCGCACCCCGTCGCCGTCGAGCACGTAAGCGAAGACGCCGTGTTCCGTCAGCAAGCGCTCGAGCCGGTAGGCCAGCGTGCTCTTTCCGGAGCCCGAGAGGCCGGTGAACCACAGGGTCAGTCCGGCGTGGCCATGGGCGCGCTGGCGGTCCTCCGAGTGGAGCTCGGACTCGTGCACGCGGATGTTCTTGGACTTGGGAGAGGTCACGCCGCCAAGTATAAGGTCCCGCGCGGTCGCAAGCCATCCTCCGGGTCTAACGACCGGCGTCGGTCTGCGCGGGGTGTGAGAGCTCGAGGTACTCCTCGACGCGGGCGTTGTGGCTCGTGAGGTCGGCGCTGAAGGAGTGTCGGCCCTGGCCGCGGGCGACGAAGTAGAGGTAGTCGTGGTGCGCCGATTCGAGCACGGCCTCGAGGCTCTCGAGTCCGGGGTTCGTGACCGGACCCGGCGGCAGGCCCGGGTGTCGGTAGGTGTTGTAGCGGTTGCTGCCGTCGCTGAGCATGGCGCGGGTGATGTGACGCCCGTCGAAGCCGGCGCAGCTCGCCGCGCGCGTGGGCTCGCGCAAGCAACCGTAGGAGACCGTGGGATCGGCCTGAAGACGATGCCGCGGCCGGAAGGTGTCGGAGCGCAGGCGATTGAGGAAGACGCCCGCGATCACGGGGCGCTCCTCGGACGCGGCGGCCTCCTCCTCGACGATCGACGCGAGGGTGACCACGTCCTGGAGGTCGAAGCCGAGCTGCTGCGACAGTTGCGCCATGCCGGCCGCGTGATGTTCGAGCAGCAGCAACATGCGTCGGCGAAAGGTCTGGATCATGCGCCCGGCGACGGTGGCCGCGGACATCTCCTGGCGCAGCGTGTAGGTGTCGGGGAAGAGGTAGCCCTCGGCGCTGTCGGCGCTGAGGTCGTGCGCGTCGAGGAAGCTGCGCCGCTCGGTCACCTCCACGAAGTCGTCCGCGTCGCACACGCCCTGCGCCTCGAGCCGACGCGCGATGTCGAAGCGGTTCTCGCCCTCGGGGAGGGTGACGACGACGGGCGCCGCGCCATGGACCAGCACGCGACGCGCCACCTCGGCCGGGCTCAGGTTGTCGCGCATGGCGAGCTCGCCCTCGCGCAGCTCCTTCCCGCGCGTCACGAGCCGAAGATAGATGGCGAAGAGCCGCGACCGGTCCACCAGGCCGGCGTCCTCGAGGCGCCGTGCGAGCAGCTCGGGCGATGCATCGGGCGGCAGCTCGAAGTGCACGAGGTGACCGCTGCCGACGTGGGGCCGCGACGGGTAGACGATCAGCAAGTAGCCGGCGGCCGCGAGACCCAGCACCAGAGGCAGCGTCGCGAGCAGAGTGAGCACACGCGTCCTGCGCCATCGAGGCTTGGCCACGCGCCCTGCGCGGCGAGGTTTCGCACGGGTCGCCACGCGCTCAGCCTCCCTTCGCGTCCACGTAGCTCTGGAGCAGCAAGGTGGCCGCGGCCTGGTCGATCACGTTCCGCTGCGCCTTGCTGGAGACGCCGAGCCCGCGCAATCCGCGCTGCGCCTGCGCCGTGGTCAGCCGCTCGTCCCAGAGCACGACGGGGACGTCGAGCCCGGCCTCGAGCATCGAGGCGAAGCGACGAGCGCTCCGCGCGGCGATCCCCTCCTGACCACTGAGGCTGAGCGGCAGACCGACGACCACCTCGTCGACGCCACGGCTCCTCGCCACCTCGGCCACCTCACGGGCGGCCCGCGCCAGGTCCTTGTTCACCTCGACCGTGCCGATGGGCACGACGATGGGCGCGCCCTCGTCCATGAACGAGAGACCCACCCGCGCCGAGCCAGGATCCACACCGAGACGCCTCATGGCCCCTGCTCTAGCACGACAGCCGCGTGGGCACTCGCGTGCATGGCGCGGCGGCCTATATGCTGCGCGGCATGAGCGCCCCCCACGAGCCCATCATCGACGCCTGGATCCAACATCCCACGCCCGACTTCGTGCGACATCCCATCTTCGCCTCGTTGCACCGCTGGATGAAGGAACGCGGCATCCCGGACGAGATCCCGCTCGAGGCGACGCTGGGCGCCATGGACGGGGGAGGCGTGACGCGCGCCCTGGTCACGGCTTGGTCCTCGCCCGCGGGCCCGAGCATCAGCAACGACGAGGTCGCCGCCATGGTGCGCGCCGCGCCGGAGCGACTGGTGGGCGTGGCCGCCGTCGACTTGAGGAAGCCGGTGCAAGCGGTGCACGAGCTGCGACGCGCGGTGAAGGAGCTGGGCTTCAAGGCGCTGCGCATGCTGCCCTGGCTGTGGGAGCTGCCGCCCGACGATCGACGCTACTACCCGCTCTACGCCGAGTGCGTCGAGCTCGGCGTCCCCTTCTGCACGCAAGTCGGTCACGCCGGGCCCTTGATGGCGTCCGAGCCCGGACGACCGATCCCCTACCTCGACCGCGTCGCCGCGGACTTCCCCGAGCTGACGATCGTGGGCGGGCACGTCGGCTATCCGTGGACCGAGGAGCTCGTGGCCATGGCGCGCAAGTACGAGAACGTGTTCATCGACACCAGCGCCTACAAGCCCAAGCGCTATCCCGAGTCCCTCGTGCGCTACCTGAAGACGGACGGACGGCGGAAGGTCCTCTTCGGCTCGAACTACCCGATGATCCTGCCCGGCGCGTGCCTGTCCCAGGTGCAGGAGCTTGGGCTCGACGACGAGACACGGCGCCTCTTCGTGCACGACAACGCCGTGCGCGTGTTCCAGATCTGAGTGGGCGCGCCGCTTGCGCGTGCAGACGGCGGTCGTAGCTTGTCGGCATGACGTATGTGATGGTCGACATCGAGGCCGACGGGCCCATTCCCGGGGACTACTCCATGGTCTCTTTCGGCGCCGTGATCGTGGAGCCGGGCCTCGAGCGCAGCTTCTATGGGCAGCTCCAGCCCATCTCCGAGCGCTGGATCCCCGAAGCGCTCGCGGTCGCGGGGCATAGCCGTGAAGAGACGCTGGCCTTCGACGCGCCTGAAGAGGTCATGGCACGCTTCGCCGCCTGGCTGGACGATGAATGCGACAAGCGCAAGCTCTTCATCTCCGACAACAACGGCTTCGATTGGCAATTCATCAACTGGTATTTCCACCACTTCCTGGGCGACAACCCCTTTGGCTTCAGCTCCCAGAACCTGGGCTCGCTGTACAAGGGCCTGGTCCGGGACACGTTTCAGACCTTCAAGCGCTTGCGGCGCACGAAGCACACGCATCACCCCGTGGACGACGCCAAGGGCAACGCCGAGGCGCTGCTGCACATGAAGACCGAGTTGGGTCTGAAGATCGCCCTGGGCTGAGCGCTCAGCCGAAGTAGACGCAGCAGCCCGTCAGACAGAAGTTGCCCGTGGGGCAAGCCGGATCACCCGGAAGCCCACAGGCCTGCACGCCGGGATCGCAGCGCGCGCCGGCATCCATGGGCGTGCCGCTGTCCACGGGTGTGCCGCTGTCCACAGGCGTGCCGCCGTCCATGGGCGTGCCGCCGTCCCCTGGAGGCGGAGGCGGGAAGCAGTCCGCGGGGATAGTCGAAGGATCACGTCCGACGCACAGCTCGCAGCGCCCGCAGGGGTTGTAGCACTCGCCCTCGACGGGCGTGCACGGGTGACAGAGCGCCGCGTTGCTCACGTGGTCGATGGTGCAGGTGGGGTCGCCCGCGGCGTTCACCGAACCGAGGAAGACGAAGCTGCCCGAGAGGGCGGGCAGCTCGCAGCAGCCGAAGCAGTCGCAGCCGTTGGGTGTCAGCGGTCGACAGAAGTCGAGGCACTCGCTGCGCTGTGTCGCGGGGCAGTTTGCCGAAGGCGGTGGCGGGTCCGAGTAGGGGCAGCGCAGCGCGTCGGGCTCGAGCGGATCGCAACGTCCATCCCAGTTGCATTTGTCGTTTCCGGAGCCCTGATCCGTGTCGTAGTAGCAGTCGAGTCCACACTGCGGCGTGTCGCCGCCGGGGATGCCCGTGCTCAGGCCGGACTCGTTGTTGTCGCAGGCGCCCAGGCAGCTGGGGTCGCGCGCGTCGGCGAGGCCATCGCCGTCGTTGTCGACGCAGTCGCCGCATTGGCGCAGCGAGCCCTGGCACATCACGGGCACACAGGGCGCGGGGCCGCTGTCCACGCCTCCGCCGTCGGTCGTCGCACCGTCCGTGGTCGCGCCGTCCGTGGTCGCGCCGTCCGTGGTCGCGCCGTCCGTGGTCGCGCCGTCCGTGGTCGCGCCGTCCGTGGTCGCGCCGTCCGTGGTCGCGCCGTCCGTGGTCGCGCCGTCCGACGTCCCGCCATCCCCGCCATCGGCGACAGCTCCATCGCCCGTGCCCCCGTCGCCGGCGGACTTGCCGCCACCGCAGCCGAGACCCCACACCGATAGCAGCAACGCAGCGCAGATCGCTCGAGTCGCCAGACGCTTGGTCATCTGCCTCATTGCCTCACCTCTTGGAAATGCTTCAGCCCCCGCCCGGACCCACGCGGAGAACCCCAAGAGTAGCACGTCGGCATCCACACCGACTGCGCACGACCCATGCCCGCGCTTGACTCCGAGCGTCGCGCTGCGGACGCTCCGCGCCATGCGAATCTTGGTGGCCGACGTGGGGGGCACGAACGCGCGTTTCCGACTGCTGGAAGCGACGGACGCTTCCCATGGCCGGGTGCTCGCGGAGGGTGTGGTCGCGAGCGCGGCGCACGTCAGCCTGGCGGACGCGGCCCGTGCGTTCCTGGGCGACTCCCCGGCACCGTCCCGCGCCTGCTTCGCCGTGGCGGGCCCCGTCGTGAAGGGTACCTGCACCGCCACCAATCTGCCGTGGCGCATGGACGAGGCCGAGCTGCGCCGCGACCTCGGGCTCGGACAGGTGCGCCTGGTCAACGACTTCTACGCCGTGGCGCGAGGCCTCGAGGCGCTGTCGGACGATGACCTCAGAGTCCTGCAGCCGGGCGACGTCAGCCCGGACGGGCCGCGCCTCTTGGTGGGCGCCGGCACGGGGCTCGGCGTGGCCGTCGCGCTGCCGGCGAGCCCGCCTCGCGTCCTCTCCTCTGAAGGCGGACACCTCGGCTTCGCGCCACGGGACGAGCAGGAAGACGCCCTGCTCGCCCATCTGCGAGCACGCCACGGTCGCGTCTCGGTCGAACGTGTCGTCTCTGGACCCGGCCTCGCGAGCCTGTACGACTTCATGGTCGAGTCGGGCCTGGTCGAGGGAGCGGCGTCCCTCAGCGGCGCCGGGGACGACCGCCCCGCGCGCATCGCCGCCGCGGCTGCGTCGGATGCTGGCGCCGCGCAGGTGCTCGAGCGCTTCGTGTCCCTGTACGGCGCGGCAGCGGGCGACCTCGCGCTGGCCGTGCTCGCCAGCGGCGGCCTCTACCTCGCGGGCGGCATCGCGCCGAAGATCCTCGACGACGCAGCGACGCGCATCTTCCTCGAGGCCTTCTTCGACAAGGGCCGCATGCGACCGCTGCTCGAGGCGACGCGCGTCACGTTGGTCACGGCAGGGGACGTCGGCCTGCGAGGCGCCGCCGTCGCCTGCCTCGACGACTGACGGCCCGAACTCAGCTGGCGGCGAGGGCCGCCGTGCGCTGCGCGAGCAGCGGGAGCACGTAGGGGAACCCCACCTGAAGCGTGTCGAGCTCCGGATCGATGGTGCCCGCCAACCAGAAGAGCAGGACGCTGGCGCGCTCGACGTAGAACCAGCCCTCGGGGTAGCGCACGGAGCGCATCAGATCGCGCAGCTGGCGGCGCTCGACCTCGGGATCCATCAGCGCCTCGAGCTCCTCCGTGCGCGCGCGAGAGATGGCGCCCACCGTGCGATCCTCGACCTGCAGCAGCTTCTGGAAGTAGATCTTGACGGTCTTGTCGAGCAGCTCGCGGTCACCCCCTGGGGCGACGAAACCGATGGTCTCGATGCCGCGCAGCACGAGCTCGTCGTTCTGCTCGAAGAAGCCGCGCAGCACGTCGATCATGCCGTCGACCATCTGCTGCGAGACGTCGCTGATGGCGCCGAAGTCGAGGATCACGAGGCGCGGATGATCCGCGTCCGGCCCGGGCTGGACGAGGAAGTTCCCGGGGTGTGGGTCGGCGTGAAAGAAGCGGTGAACGAAGATCTGCTCGTAGAAGACCTGCACCAACCGCGCAGCCACCGCGTGGCGCGAGATACCCGCGGCCTCGAGCTCCTCGATGCGGCTGATCTTGATCCCATCCATGAACGTCATCGTCAGCACGTCCGCGGTCGTGTGCGCGTCGATCACTTCGGGCACGACGATGTCGTCCTGCGAGGCGAAGTTCGCGCCCACGCGGCGCATGCACTCCGCCTCGTGCAGGTAGTCCGTCTCGCGCTGGAGCAGGTCCACGAGCGCCGCGTGCACCTGCTCGATGTTCTGCACCGGGACGAAGAATCGGTAGACCTTCATGGCCAGGCGCACGACCTTCATGTCCGTGCGCACCACGTCGCGAATGCGAGGGTAGAGCACCTTCACCGCGACCTTGCGCCCGTCTTCGAGGCGCGCGGCGTGCACCTGACCCAGCGAAGCCGCGGCGATGGGCTCCGGATCGAACTCGGCGAAGATGTCCTCGGGCTCGGCGCCGAGCTCGCGCTTCAAGGCCGTGCGGATCTCGCCGAAGGGCCTGGGAGGCACGGCATCCTGCAGCGACTCCAGCTCGCGGGTGTAGGCGCGCGGCAGGAACCCGCCCATGATCGACAGCACCTGCCCGAGCTTGATGTAGACTCCGCGCAGCCGGAGCATGCCCCGGAGCATCCGTCGCGCGTTCTTGTCGTCGACGCGTTTGCGCTGCCGCTTCAGCCACTCCGGCATCACCAGCCGCTCGCGCCCGTCCTCTTCGTCGGTACGCAGGCGGCCGAAGACCTTACGCAGGAAGAGATGCCAGAGGTAGCTGGTCAGGATCACGCCAAAGACGAACTGGGCGCGCAGCAATCGAACGAAGAGGCTCATCGTCGGCGCACAGGATACCAGAGCCGCCCTCGGCGCGAGCGGCGGAAGACTGGGGCGGGCGCGTGATGCTAGGATGGGCTCTCCTTGAGTCACGCACGAGCCTCCGACCTGACCGACAAGCTGAACCACGCGCTTCGCAAGGAGCGGTGGACCAGCGCCTTCGAGCTGTACGAGGAGCTGAGCGCGCTCGAGCTCGACGAGCCTCGGTGGCCCAACCGAGCGGGGGACTTGCATCGGCGGCTGGGCCACGACGCGGAGGCTGTCCGCTGCTACGAGCGGGCCGTGGATCGCTACGCCAAGCAGGGGTTCGTGGCGCGCGCGGCGGCCATGGCCAAGGTGCTGCTGGCGATCGATCCCACGCGCACGGACGTGTTGGCGCGCGTGGATCCGACGCGTGCGCGAGAGCTGCTCGAGCAGAGGCGACGCGCGGGTGCAGGGGCGAGCGCCTCGCCGCGCAACAGCATGGCCGACGCGCCGCTTCTGGTCGGCGAGGGCGCGAGCGACGTGGAGGGCTTTCCCAGCCTGGCGCCGGACGAGGTCATGGAGCTCGATCTGTCGGACGCGGAGATCCTCGGCCGCGTGGCACCTCCACGACCTGCGCCCCGCGACGCTTCGACCGACTCTCGGGAGTCCGAATGGCCCGAGATCGAAGCGACGGAACTCGAGGATCAGGACGAGGACGAGCCCGAGGCGGATTGGGATGTCGTCCTCTTCGTCGACGACGAGGCGGGGCCGAGCGCGGAGGAGCTCGCCACCCTGCCCTCTTCGCCGCTCTTCGCCGACGTGCCCCAGGCCGCGTTGGACGAACTGCTGCTGTCCGCGGAGCTGCTCGAGGTGGCTCCCTCGGAGCGGATCGTGCGCTTCGGTGAGCCCGCGGACGCGCTCTTGGTGATCACCGAGGGCAGCGCCGAGGTCCACGTCCCGGGTCTCGAAGGCGGCGCGCCGATTCTGCTCGGCGAAGGAGACGTGGTCGGGGAGTCCTGCCTGCTCGACAACGTCACGCGCGGAGCCGACGTCGTCGCGCGCAGCCGCACGCGCGCGCTCTCTTTGCCCAAGACGACGCTCGATCGATTGGTGCTCGAGTACCCCGAGGTCGGCCAGGTCCTGACCGAGCTCCTCGGACGTCGACTGCTCGGCAACTTGTTGGCCACGAGTGAGCTCTTCGCCGCCTTCGATCCGGAGAGCAAGCGTGCGCTGTCGCGTCTGTTCGAGGTGAGGCGCGCCGAAGAAGAGACCGAGCTGCTCGCGCGCGGCAAGCCCAGCGACGGACTCTATGTCGTGCTCGCCGGCCAGCTCGGTGTGCGCGACGAAGCAGGCGACGAGGGTGTCCTCACGCCAGGCGAGATCATCGGCGAGCGATCCCTGCTCGACCATGCGCCGAGCGAAGTCGACTGCTGGGCCATCACAGATGTGCTGCTCTTGCGACTGCCGCGCGCCCGCTTCGTCGAGCTCGTCGCGAGCTATCCCCCCGTGCTCGCGAGCCTCGCCGAGTTGGCCGCGCGCGACAGCGTCCTCGGTTCGAATCGCGTCGTCTAGCGATGGGTCACGAGCCCCAGCGCGACGTGGCGCTCTCCATCTTGATGCCCTATCGCGACGCCGCCCCCACCCTGGACGAAGCGCTGGGGAGCGTGCTCGCCGAGACCGCGCCGGACCTCGAGCTCGTCGCCATCGACGACGGATCCATGGACGGGGGCAGCACCATCGTTGCCCGCTGGGCCGTGCGAGACCCTCGCGTGGTCATGGTGACGGGCGTTGGCGGGGGCATCGCCGATGCGCTGAATCGCGGACTCGTGGACAATCGCGCGCCCTATCTCGCGCGCATGGATGCGGACGATGTGAGCCTGCCCGGGCGCTTCGCCCGAACCCTGGATGCCCTGAGCCGAGACGAGACGCTCGGCGCCGTCGGGACGCGCGTGGAGGCCTTCCCCGAGGGCGTCGTGCAGGAGGGCATGCAACGATTCGTCGCCTGGCAGAATGGACTGCGCGAGCCCGAAGAGCACAGGCGAGCGGTCTTCATCGATGCGCCGCTGTGCAATCCGAGTTGCACGATTCGTCGTTCCGCCTTCGAGCGGGTCGGCGGCTACCTCGACGACGGCATGGCCGAGGACTACTCGCTCTGGTTGCGGCTCGACGAGGCAGGCTTCGGCCTCACGAAGCTGCCCTTCGTCGGGCTGCGTTGGCGACAAGGCGAAGGGCGAGCGACCTTCACCCAGCCCGCGTTCAGCCGGGAGAAGATGCGCACGCTGAAGGCCGGCTTCCTGGCCCGGCGCTGCCGGGCCGCCGGTCGACCCCTGACCATCTGGGGCGCGGGGCGCGACGGACGCCGCACGGCACGCGCAATGGAAGCGTACGGTCTGAAGGCGCGCCGATTCGTGGACATCGACCCGAAGAAGATCGGGCGCCTCGCCCGTGGCGTGCCCATCGAAAGCACAGACGCGCTTCATCCAGCCCGCGAATTCGTCGTCGCCTCCGTGGCCGCCCGAGGTGCTCGCGACGCCATCCGCACCCACCTCCTCAGCATGCACTTCAGGGAGGGCCCCGACTTCCTCTGCAGCGCCTGACCCCCGCCACGCGCCCCACGTCCGGAAAAGTCTGTGAAGCGCCCGTGGCGCTCCAAGACGGGCGGAAGGCTGGTGGCCGCCAGGCGCCCCACGTCCGGAAAAGTCTGTGAAGCGCCCGTGAGGGCCCCGGCTTCCTCTGCAGCGCCTGACCCCCGCCACGCGCCCCACGTCCGGAAAAGTCTGTGGAGCGCCCGTGGCGCTCCAAGACGGGCGGAAGGCTGGCGGGCGCCAGCGATTATCCGCCGATCCGCCGCCACCTCGGCGCCAAGTCCCCGTAATCACGACACCGACCAGATGGCACAATTCGTGGATCCCGTCGGTCGTGACCGCTGCCCGCATCGTCGTCCGAGGCGCTACGACCGCCCTCACCCGGCGCACTACGCTGCGGAAGGCCTTCCTCGGCCCGTGGCATGAACTCGTCGACCAGTGCTGGCTCTATGCCCTCGCTGATGCACAGCGGCACACGGGCATGGCCATCCATCACGCCGTCCGGGTCGTCAACCACCATCACCTCACCGTCACGCCCTCCGAACCCAACACGGGCCAGTTTCTGCGCCTGCTCCATGGAGACATCAGCGCCGCCATCAGTACCCTGCTCGCGCACGAGCGGTACGACACTCCGTGCTCCGTCTTCGACGTGAGGCCCACCCACTGCATGCGCTTGCTGGATGCCGAAGCCCAAGCCTCACACCTCCTCTACGAGCGCCTCAACCCCGTCGCCGCTGGCCTCGTCAGGGAACCGGACCACATGCCGGGCCTCGCCCTCGGCTTCGACCACTGGAAGACCGGCGGCCTCGCCGTGAAGCGACCGCCCCTCTACTTCTCCAAGAATCGCCCTGAAGAACTGCGCCTCGAACTCACACCGCCTCCGCTGCTCTATCGCTGCTACGGAGGCGAGCTCGAGAAGCTCGTCTACGACATGGTCCAGCTCGAGAGGCATGGCACGCAGGCCCTGAAGAGAGCCTTTCGGGGCCGTTCCTTTCTCGGCGCTCAGAAGATCCGGCGACTGCATCCGTGGAGCGAACCCGTAAGCCTGGCCGAGCCCAAGGGCCAGAGCATCCCGCGCTTCAAGCGTGGCGCGGCGGACCTCATGGGCCGACGTCAAGATGACGAGGCGCGACGCGAATCCGCCTTGTGGCACGGCGCGTACGATGAGGCGCTCGAGAGGCACGACGCTCGGGCGCTTCGACGACTCCAGGGCGAAGTGCTGGCTCTCCAGGACGAGATCGTCTTCCCCTATGGCACATACGAGATGCGGCTGCGTCATCACGTGCCGACCGCGGAGCCCGATGCCGATTCGCTGATCGCGGCGCCCGGGCCACTGCTCGCCGAGATCAGAGAGGAGCTCGCGCGCGACGCTGCGCTGCGATGCGATGCGAGAATCCTGGCTGAGCGGCGTGCCCTGCGCGCCAATACGGAGCTCGCGTGCGAAGCCGAAGCCGAAGTCATCACGCAGCAGGACGTACTCGACTTCGAGCGCTCGAGCGTGAGGGTCGTGGACGTCGGCGCACGTCCGGAACCCGAGCTGCGGCGTCGATTCGACCGGTCTCTCCCCCAAGGTCCGGCGCCGCGACGCATCATCACGCTGCGCGACCATCGCCGTGGGCGTCCGCCAGGCTCCGACCCACCCCGCTGAAACCATCTCGCCCGCGAGGCGCGCGCCGCTTGGTCCAGCCCAGGCGGCGCATTCGTGCGTCCAAGCCGCCACTTGCCGCGCGGAAGTCGACGCTTTCGGCGCCAAGGTTCCGTAGTCCTGAGGTGTAGGTGGGGAAATGCGGACGCCAGACGGGCTTCGCTGGGCCTCCAACGCCCACGTGGAGTCGAACGCGCGGAACCGGGCGAGCCGCACCACGGACTATCTGGAGAGAATTGAGAAGGGAAGCGGGCGGCGGGCATTTTGTATACTCCCGACATGAGCTACTCGGCCCACTTTCGCTGCACCGCCGGCTGCCCAGGCAGCTACGCCCTCCACGAGGTGATGTACGCCTGTCCGCAATGCGGGGAACTGCTCGAGGTCCACCACGACGTGGCGGCCTTGAAGGACCGCAGCGCCGCAAGTTGGATGCGCCTCTTCGACGAGCGCTGGATGACGACGCGCTGGCCCCACGGCAGCGGCGTCTGGGGCAAGAAGGAGTGGGTGGCCCCGCAGTTACGCGACGAGAACATCGTGTCCATGGCCGAGGGCGGCACGAATCTATTCTGGGCGGAACGCTACGGCGCGACGCTTGGACTGTCCGACGTCTGGTTAAAGCTGTGTGGCAATAGCCATACGGGGTCGTTCAAGGACCTCGGCATGACGGTCCTGGTCAGCGTCGTGAAGCAGATGATCGCGGATGGCGCGCCGATTCGCGCCATCGCCTGCGCTTCGACAGGCGACACGTCGGCCGCACTTTCCGCCTATTGCGCGTCGGCCGGGATTCGAGCCGTGGTGCTCCTGCCCAAGGGCAAGGTGACCACGGCCCAGCTGGTTCAACCGCTGGCCAACGGCGCGCTGGTCTGCGCCCTCGACACCGACTTCGACGGCTGCATGGCGCACGTGCAGACGCTGACCAAGGAACCCGGCGTCTACCTGGCGAACTCCATGAACTCGCTGCGCCTCGAGGGTCAGAAGACCGTGGCCATCGAGATCTGTCAGCAGTTCGAGTGGCGCGCGCCCGGCTGGGTCATCATCCCGGGTGGCAACCTCGGAAACGTCTCCGCCCTGGGTGCGGGCTTCGATCTGCTGGGGGAGCTCGGTCTGCTCAGCAAGCGCCCGCGCATCTGCGTCGCCCAGGCGGCGCGCGCGAACCCGCTCTACCGCGCCTACACCAAGGGCTTCGACACCTTCGAAGCCATGACGGCCGAGGCCACCGAGGCCAGCGCCATTCGCATCGGCAACCCCATCAGCATCCGGCGCGCCATCCGCACGCTGCAGCGCTACGACGGTGTCGTGGAGCAGGCGACGGAGTCCGAGCTGGCAGAAGCCGCCGCCGCCGCCGACCGCACCGGCACCTTCGTCTGCCCGCACACGGGCGTGGCCCTGGCCGCGCTCGCCAAGCTCGTGGCTCGCGGGGACATCCAGAAGCACGAGAAGGTCGTGGTGATCTCCACCGCCAACGGCCTCAAGTTCGCGGACTTCAAGGTGCGTTACCACGAGGGCAAGATCGACGGCGTGGAGAGCCAGTACGCGAATCGGCCCATCGAGCTCGCGAACGACTACTCCGAGGTGCGACGCGCCGTGCTCGGATCCCTGGACCAAGACGGCGCCTGATGCCCGAGGCCGGCGACCCCGACCGCGCCCTTCGAGCCTCCCCGCGCAAGCTCATCGCCATCGCCCTGGCCATCGGCCTGCTCTTGATCGTGGCGGCGTCGGTGCGGCGCGCACGGCAGCGAGCCGAGGTGCGCAGGCATGAGACGACGCAAACGTCGTTCCAAGACGGAGGCCAATGAACTACCATCCTCCAACAGTGCCGCGTCCATTGCTCCGCCCGCGACGCTCCTGGCGTCATTCCTCCCCCGGCTGCTCCTCCGCCTCGCCTCAGCGCCCGATGGGCGCCATCGCCCTAGTGATCGCCGCCCCCTGGCTGATCAGCTGCGGCGGCACGCCGCAACACACGGATCCGACCACAGGCGACACGGCCGAGACGTCATCCAGTCACGGCCGCCCTCGCCCGAGACGCTCGAGAGTCGCCTCACCGTGCCGCTTCCCCACGGGCGTCTGTTGCTCGGCGCCGCGTCCGCCACGGCCGACAGCGTCTCCCTCGCGATCGAGGCTCCCCGTGGAGAGATCGTGCTGGCTGGCTGCGACTGGCTCGAGGCCCGCTCCAGCAACCGAGGTCTGCCGCTGGGCAACGTGGTCTACCGCTCGACCGCGAGGTCCGAGCGCCTGTTCGGGGCCTTCCCGCGCAGCCAGCTGGTCACTCTCTTCCGCGCACGGCGCGTGGCGTTTCACACCTGCGACGAGGAGGTCGAGGTCCCCGCGCGTGCGATGGACAACATCCGCCGCTACCTGTCGGGAGCGCCTCCCCCGCCGCACGAAGACGTGGAGACGCGAACCCTGGCCATGGAAGGCCTACGCCTCGGCTTCGTCACGCGTAGCCTCAGCCCAGACACGGTCGAGGTCGACCTCGACCTCTTGGAGCCCTCCATCGCGCCCGAGGACTGCATGGCGGTCGTGGCCATGGTGGGAGGATTGACGTTCGAGTTGGCGGAGCTCGTCCCGGCGATCAACGACGATCCGGTCGATCACACCCGGGTCACGGGCGATGCGCAGCGCGTGAACATGCAGATCCTCTCGCAGGCCGACGACGCCACGCTGATCGTATGCGGCGATCCCTGGCCCTTGGACCGCTGGGCTCTGGAGAACCTGCGTGGCTTGGTGGGCACACCGCCCGCGGGCGCGACGATCGTCAGACCGCCGGCGATGCAGTAGTCGGCAGCACGGCGAGCAGCGCCTCGCGACTCGCCCGCCTCAAGCTCACCATGCGCATCTTCACGCGAAAGCGACCATCGGCCTGGCGTTGACTCCCCAGGCTGCGCGCATCGAGTCGATGCGTGGCGCCGCCGAGGTCAGCGACGATCGCCATCGGACTCCCCGGCGCCCAGGCGCGGGGCGCGTCGAGCACCAGCCACTTCCCATCGAAGGCGAGCAGGCGCGCGTCCACTCCATCGCAGACCGCGGACCCGCTCATGCCTTGGCCCGCCGCATGGCGTCACGCGTCTCGCGCTGATCGGCCTGCTCCTTCAGATTCTCTCGCTGATCGCCCTTCTTCAGACCGCGACCGAGCCCCAGCTCCACCTTGGCGCGCCCACCTCGAAAATAGAGAGACAGCGCCACCAGCGTGTAGCCGCGTCGAGACAGGGCACCGCGGAGGCGCTCGATCTCGCGCCGATGCAGGAGCAGCTTTCGCTTCCGCTTCGGCTCATGCCCGAAGTGCGGCCCTGCCTGCTCGTAGGGAGCGATGTGCGCGCTGTGGAGCCACGCCTCCTCGTGGTCGATGGTCGCGTAGGCGCCCTCCAAGCTCGCCCGCCGCGCGCGCAGGCTCTTGACCTCGGAGCCCTGAAGCACGAGTCCGGCCTCCAACGTCTCCGCCACTTCGTAGTCGTGCCGCGCCTTGGGGTTGCGGCAGACCAGGAAGTCGGCGCCCGGAGGCAGCTTGTCTGGCTTCTTCTTGGCCATGGGCACCGGTTATGCGTGGGCGTCACGGGTGAAGCAAGCCAGGGCCTCGGGCGAAGGCCGATCCCGACGCGTGATCCGACCTCCTCGCAGGCCCCGTCACGCCTCCACAGCGGCGAAGGCCAGCGCGTAGAGCGCAGTCGGCTGCTGCAGCGCGAGCGCGCGCCGCGCCTCCAGGAGCGTGGCTCCGGTCGTACGCACGTCGTCGAGAAGCAAGATGCGAAGTCCCCGTGCCTGCTCCCTCGCCTCGAAGAGCCCGTGCACGTTCTGTTCGCGTGCTCGGCGTCGCAGACTCGCTTGGGCCAGCCCGCCGCGCGTGCGCACGAGCAGCCGAGGTGCGAGCCGAGCGCCCAACGCCTTGGCCACCGGCGCGGCCAGGAGCAAGGTGGGGTCGTAGCCGCGCGCCCTACGTCGCCCGGAGTCGGCCGGAATGGCGACCACATGATCCACGCGCCCCGCGTAACGCGCGTGCGCGGCCTCGGCGAAGAGCGCACCGAGAGGACGCGCGATCTCCACATGGCCGCCGTATTTGAAGCGCCTCAGGGCATCCGCGAGCGGCCCGCCGTAGACGTACGTCGCGGGTCCACGCACGCGCGGCTCGATCAGAGGTCCGCAGGCCTGGCAGAAGACCTCGAGCCCAGGCTCGACCAGGGAGTCGCAGGCGGGGCAGCGTGGCGGCGCGAGCAGGTCGAGCAGCGCGGACCACGAGGCGCGAAACGAGGTCATGCCCTGTCTTCGGTCTCAACCGCCGGCGATTGCGCGGCCCTCTTCGACACGCTGCGCGGTCGACGCTTTCCTCTTCGACCCAGTCTCGGCGCGCCCACCGCGGGGCGCTCTAATGCGAGTAGGGCTCGCCGCGCAGGATGGTGAAGGCACGGTAGATCTGCTCGGCCAGGAAGAGGCGCGCGAGGCGATGGGGCAGCGTCATCTTGGACAGCGAGAGCTCGAGGTGAGCCTGTTTGCGCACGGCGGGCGGCAGCCCATAGGCGCCGCCGATCAGGAACACCAACGCCCCGACGCCGTCTCCCTGCGCCCGGCCCACGTAGTCGGCCAGCCCTTGTGAGCTCAGCGCCCTGCCCTCGACCTCGAGCGCCACGACGCGACTGCGCGGCGGGATGCGTCGCAGGAAGCGCTGCTCGAGCTCGGCCTCGGGCGCGTCCTTCAGCTCGATCTCCTCCATCGGCAGGTAGCGCCCGATGCGCCCCACGTAGTCGTTGACGGCCTCGCGCAAGCCAGGCTCCTTCACGCGCCCCACCGCGATGAGGATGACCTTCACCGACTCAACGAGCGCCGGTCTCGTCCGGCGGCGTGGGCAGGCGTGCGGCGTCCATCCACAGCGACTCGATGTCGTAGTAGCCGCGCGTGTCCTCGTGGAAGACGTGGACCACGACGTCACCGAAATCCAGGAGCGCCCACTGCCCTTGGGGCAGGCCCTCCACGCCGAGGCAGTGCACGCCGAGCGTGTGCTTCACGTGCTGCTGCACGCCCTTGGCGATGGCGCCGACCTGTCGATCCGAGCGGCCGCTCATGACGACCACGTAGTCGGTGTAATCCACCTTCTCACGCACATCGATGATCTCGATGGACAGCGCCTTCTTGTCCATAGCGCCTTCGACGATCGCCATGGCCAGCCGACGTGCGCTGTCCTCCGCCTCGCCGCTCCCCTCGTCCTCGCTCAGTTGCTTTGTCGCTTCGCTCATTCTGCCTCATGTCGCGCGGCCTCAGCCGCGGATCTGCCCAGTGCCACGTCCTACCCACTTCGACGAGCAGAGCTCCTCGAGGCCCATCGGGCCGTAGGCGTGCAATTTGGTCGTGGAGATTCCGATCTCGGCCCCGAGGCCGAGCTCCCCACCATCGTTGAATCGAGTGCTCGCGTTGACCAGCACCAGGCTGGCGTCGACTTCGTGCAGCCAGCGCTCCGCTTGCTCCGTGTCCGCGGTCACGATGCACTCCGTGTGGCCCGAACCGTGCTGCGCCACGTGGGCCAGCGCCGGCTCGAGTCCGTCCACCACCGCGATGGAGAGCACGAGATCGAGATACTCCGTGTCCCAGTCCGCGTCCGTCGCGGGCTCGGCCTGGGGCACGCGCGCGCACACGGCGGCATCCCCCCGCAGGGTGACTCCGGCGGCGATGAGTTCCTTCGCCACCGCGGGCAAGAACGCATCGGCCACGCGGGCGTCCACCAGCAGCGTCTCGAGCGCGTTGCACACGCCGGGGCGCTGCACCTTGGAGTTGAGCACGATGCGAGTGGCCATCGTCAGGTCGGCGGAGGCGTCCACGTACACGTGGCACACGCCCTTGAAGTGCTGCAGCACGGGCACGCGCGCGTTCTCGCTCACGAAGTGCATGAGGCCTTCGCCGCCGCGTGGGATCACGACATCCACGACGCCAGTCTGTTGAATCAAGGCCAGGGTGGCGCGCCGGTCGGTGGTGGGCAGGAGCGTCACCGCGGCCGGGGGCAGCCCTTCGGCCTCGAGGGCGTGGTCGAAGACCGAAGCGAAGGCGCGGTTGCTCTGGAAGGCCTCCTTGCCGCCGCGCAGGATCACGGCGTTGCCGCTCTTCAGCGTGAGCGCGGCCGCGTCGATGGTCACGTTGGGTCGCGACTCGTAGATGATCCCGACGAGGCCCAGCGGCACGCGCATGCGGGAGATCTCGACGCCATTGGGCAAGGTCTTCTTCTCGCGCTCGACGCCGACGGGATCGGGCAAGGCGATGACGTCCGCGAGCCCCTTGGCGATTCCGTCCAGGCGCGCACCGTCGAGGCGCAGACGGTCGAGCATGGCGCTCGACAGCCCCTGCTCCTCTCCGCCCGCCATGTCGCGCGCGTTGGCCTCGAGGATGGTCGCTCGGGCGTCGCCGAGGAGTGCGTCGGCCACTCGCCGCAGGACGGCGTCCTTGACGGAGGTGGGCACGTTGGCCATGCGTCGCGAGGCCGCCTTCGCCGCTCGAGCGAGCGCCGCCACTTCCTCCTCGATCGCACTGGATTCCTTCATGCGCACGTAATCTACCACGTCAGGCCGAGCCGAGGTCGATCCCGCGGCACGGGCGACCAGGTCAGGCACGGCATGCGCTGCGGCTGCCTCCGGGTCAAATCAGCACCAGATCGTCGCGGTGGATCACCTCGCCGATGGCCACCTGCCCCAACCGCGCGTCCCCTTCACGCGTCTGCTGTCCGGCGAAGCGCGCGACGTCGCGCGTCCCGTAGCGTGAGAGACCACGCGCAAGCTCGCGCCCGGAGAGGTCGGTCACGCGCACCGCGTCCCCAGCTTCGAAGTCCCCGCGCACGCCCACCACGCCCGCGGGCAGGAGGCTCTTGCCACCGAGCTTCAGCGCGGTGGCGGCGCCCTCGTCCACCAGCAGCGTGCCGCGCGGCGTGAGCGTGTAGGCGATCCAATGCTTGCGGCTGGGCAGCTTGGTGCCTTCGGGCAGGAAGAGCGTCCCGAGCTGCTCTCCCGCGAGCACGCGCGTGAGCACGTTCGCCGCCGCTGCGTGCGCGAGGATCACGGGCACACCACGGCGCGTCGCCCGCCGCGCCGCCTCGACCTTCGAGCCCATGCCGCCTGTGCCCACATCGCCCACGGCAGGACGCACCAGGCGCGCCGCCTCTTCTGGATCGGTCACCGCCGAGACGACGTTGCCCTCGGCGTCGAGCAGGCCCGCCACGTCGGTCAGCAACACCAGGAGGTCCGCGCCCACCAGCGTGGCGACCATGGCCGCGAGCTGGTCGTTGTCACCGAAGCGGATCTCGTCCACGGCCACGGTGTCGTTCTCGTTCACGATGGGCAGGGCCCCGAGCTCGAGCAGCGCGTCGAAGGCGCCGCGCGCGCGCAGGAAGCTGTCGCGATTGGCCAGGTCCCCGTGGGTCAAGAGCACCTGGGCGGCGCCCACGTCGAAGGGCTCGAGCGCCTCCTCCCATGCGTGCATCAGCAGCGACTGTCCCGCCGCCGCGGCCGCCTGGAGCAGGGCGATCTTCTGCGGGCGCTGGGCCATGCCGAGCCGACGTCGACCGAGGGCGATGGCGCCGGAGGAGACCAGCACGCACTGACGCCCAGTCTGTCGTTCGCCCGCGAGTTGCGAGGCCAGCGCCGCGAAGCGTCCCTCGCCTTCGGTCAGCGCGCGGCTGCCCACCTTCACCACCACGCGCCGCGTCTCCTTCAAGGCGGCTCGAGCCTGCGCGCTCATGTCCGCGGATCCTCGCGCGAGTCCTGAGCATCGAGCGGCGAGAGGGCGTCGTCGAAGCGGGCCTCGAAGCCGGCGAAGAGGTCGGCTGGCAGGTCGGCCAGTCCATCGAGCAAGGTGTCCACGACCCGAAGATGCGGTGGGCGCCCCTCCAAGTCATCCCGAAAAGGCGCGCCCAAAGTCCGGCCGGAGAGGCTCGCGAGCTCGCGCGCCAGGCGGATGACCTCGGGCCCGAGTCCCTCGGCGAAGCAGGCGTCCAGGGCCAGCCTCAGCCGATGCGCCTCCGCGAGGTCGAGGATGGCGCCGGCGTCCACGCGCGCGAGGTGACGGTCCAGCAGCCGCGCCGCGACCCAGGTGGCCACGCCCGCACGAACCCGACCGGCGGCCCGGAGACCCGGCACCCGCGCCAGCACGAGGGCGAGTCCCGGTCGGGTCGAGCCCACGCGAAAGGCTGCGAGCTCGGAGCGTGCGCCGGGACCGAAGCGCATGCCGTGGCGACGCAGCACACGACGCAGGGCGGAGCCACGGGCCAGGCGCCCGAGGGCGTCTCCCACCAGCGGCAACGGCAGGGCCGCTGCGGCCGACGCGAGCACTGCGTGCGCGGGCAGCTCGGGTCCGGGGCGCTGTCGTCGGGTCATCACGGCCGAGTGTAGCCCCCTCGACCCGGCTGAACAGCGCGAAGCGGTGACGGCGTGGCGCAGATGCGAGCGGCTTCGGGAATAACTCGCCAGGCAGACGTCCTCTCCCTACCATCCCCCCACGCCCTCGCTCGAGCGCGGGCCGACCCCACACCTTCCCCCGACGCCCGACCGCACGATGTTCGCCACCGACCTCCCCGCGTCTCTCATCCGCATCTTCGCCTTCGGCTTCGGCGCCATCTGGGGGAGCTTCTTCAACGTCGCGATCTACCGCTGGCCACGCGAGCTCTCCGTCGTCAGCCCGCCGAGTCATTGCCCGGCCTGCGGCGCGCCGATCCCGCCCTGGCGCAACATCCCGATCCTGAGCTGGCTGCTTCTGCGCGGGAAGGCCGCCTGCTGCGGCGTACGCATCAGCCCGCGCTACGTCATGGTCGAGGTGCTATCCGGGGTGCTCTGCCTGGCGCTGGCCGAGCGCCTGATCATCGGCTCGGGTCCGGGCGCGGAGATGAGCCACGTCGCGCTCGAGACCCTGCTCTACTTCGCCCTCGCCGGCGGGCTGTTGGTCGCCACCTTCGTGGACCTCGAGTTCATGGAGATCCCCGACGAGGTCAGCCTGCCCTTGGCGGCCCTCGGTCTGGCGACCGCCGTGTTTCGCGACGTTCCCGGCGCCGAGAACGCCGCGCTCGGCGCGGGTGCCGGCTACCTCATGGTGCAGCTCGTCTTCGTCTGGTCCTACGAGCGACTCACGGGTCGCCGAGGCATGGGCGAGGGCGACGCCAAGCTGCTGATGGCGATAGGCGCCTTCCTGGGCTGGCGCGGTGCGCTCTTCGCCCTGGTCGCGGGCGCGTTCCAGGGCGTCGCCGTGACCTTGGGCAGCATGCTCGCCGGGCGACCTCTGGGACAGGACGCGCAGTCGCGCGACGATGATGCGCCGGACCCGGCGAGGAATGCGAACGAGAGCGACGTGGTCGCCGACGCCAAGGGCCAGACGGACGGTGACGAGGAGGACGAAGCCCACGAAGGGCCGGAGCCGATGAAGGTCCCCTTTGGACCCTTCCTGGCCCTCGGCGCGTTGGAGTTCCTCTTCTTCGGCGATCTGCTGATCGAGCGCTACCTCGCGCTCTTCCACTGACGCCGCGGCTCAGCCCGCCTTCGCGCGCTCCGGCACGCGGTCGATCCTCAGCGGTCGAAACCAACGCAGCAGCAGGAAGAAGTCCACCACGATGGTGAAGAGCGCCAACAGCCCGAGCCAGAGCGCCCACGAGTAGCTCACGGGCGGCTCGTCGGCGAGCACGAGGTAGGAGTCGGCCGATACGGGCATGCCCATGCTCGTCGACAGGTAGCGCTGCAGGCTCGCGTAGCGCGCCCCGAGCTGACCCAGGGTGACCAGGCGCCCGGCGAATTCGCGGCGGGCCGAGGTCGGCTGTGCGCCCCCGGACGGCGCGGGCACCTGCACGAAGAGGCGACGTTGCCCGGCGAGGGGGAACACTTCGTAGTCGCCGCCCAAGAGCACGCGCCCGAAGTGAACGGTCTCGCTCGCCATCGGCGTGCCCGCGACGCGCACGAAGGTGTTCGGCACCAGGGTCGACGGATCGAGCCCCGACGCCTCGCCCAGATCCTGCACCTCGGGACGAGAGAAGAAGTACGCGACGTCCCGGCGCAGCGTGATCACCAGCATGATCGCGGCCGCGGCGACGAGCGCCATCAACCCCAGGGTCAGGTGACGCCGCAGAGCGGGCGGCTGGTGCAGCAAGACGAGCTCCGGATCGAGGCCGTCCTCACCCAGCTCCGCGACGCCCGACGCGGGAATGGTTGGCAGATCGGTAGTAGAAGCCTGGCTCACGTTCCGCATCCAACCCTAGGACACCAAGAAACACCAGAGGTTCGCCGGGCGCAACCGCAGCCAGGCGGAGGGGGAACCCCCACCCAGCGTGGAATGCTGGCGACCTCGACTGGAAGACTGCGTGCTCGGGGCGCGAGCCCCAGACGCAGCCTAGTTGGCGGCGCGCTTCTTGGCGGCCTTGTGGTAGTCGACCAGACGCGGCGTGGACCAAGCCTCGAAGCGGCTCTTGTAGCCCTCGTCCTTGGTGCGCGACTCGAGCTCGAGGATGGCACCGACGAGCTTGTCGCGGGAGCCGAACTCGCTCTTGACCTGGCTGAGCACGTCGTGGAGGTGAAGCAGCTGCTTGTTCGACGCGAATTCCAGGCCCTTGGACCCAACACGGTCGATCCACAGACCGCCGTCTGTGAGGGCCGTGACTTCGGCGACGAGCTTGGCCTTGGCGGCCTTGCGGTCGTCTCCAAAGCGGTCCTTGACGATGGCGAGCGGCGACTTCTTCATGACTCTTCTACTCCACGTGACCGGACGGACCTGTGTCGACCCGGAAGGGCGGCGCATGTAGCACGCGAGAAGTGACCCGTGCAAGTCGGCAGGGCCACGGCCCAAATCGTCGCATTGGGGTTCTGGGGTGACGCTGAAGGCGGGGCTGGAGCCGCGCGGGCAGCGTCGCGGGGAAATATCAGGCGGATC
>JAACVI010000223.1 GCA_009992505.1 Myxococcales bacterium | reverse complement strand
GAGTGCGAGCTGTTTCATCCGGAGCAGTGACCCGAATGCCGCAGGGCGGCAGTGGGGACGCTCCTCGTCAGGCCGTCAGCTCGGTGCATGACGGCATGACGAGGAGCGTCCCCAAGAATCCGCTGAAGGAAGATCTGGCCATGGTCCTCGAGTCTCGCCGCTGGTGCATGGGAGCGAGCGGGAGCCTGCAAGAGAGCGAACCTCGGGTGGTGATTGCGTCCACCCTCATGCCACCACTTCACGTCGCGGGGCTGTAGTAGTCGCTGGGCAGCTTCGAGACGTGGATCTGCGACGCGAAGACGCTGAAGGCGAGGTAGCCGGCGAGGCCGTTGGTCTTGGTCATCCAGGGCGGGAGGAGCGCGGGGCCGGCGACGGTTCCGTCTTCGAAGGAGGGGTTCATGAGCTCGACGTCCTCTAGAGTCATGCGGCCGGCGAAGAGGGCGCGCGCGGACTCGAGGCGGCTTCGGTGCATGCACCAGCGGAAGAAGGTGTGCACTTCGATCAGGCCGCGCAGGTAGACGGCGTCTTTCGTGAAGGCGACGCCTCCTTCGACGGGGGCGCCGCGGAAGACGCGCATGGCCGAGTTGAAGCTCTCCATCTCGGACTGTCCGGCTTCCAGGAAGTAGCGGAAGACCTCGATGAAGTTCGCGCCTTCGAGGGCCATGTCGATGGCGAGTACGCGCAGGGCGACGCGCCTCAAGCGGGCGATGTCGATGGAGCCCGTGACCAGCTCGGCGAAGGTGGCGAGTCCTTCCTGCGTGGCGGTGGTGCGAGGCGCGCCGAGGCCGAGGCTCTTGAGGTGGGGCTGTCTGCGCCCGTTCAGGGCCGTGAGGCTGTGGATGAAGGCTTCGTGCTGGATCAGCTGCTCGAGGTCGTATTCGGAGAAGGAGGTGCCGCCGCGCAGGCGAACGCGCGTGGCTCCGGCCGCGGCCTTGGAAGCGAGCGCCTCGTCGATCTCGACGCGCACGACGCCCACGCCGAGGACGGCGTCGAGGCGTGGCTGCATCTCGCGCTGCATCGACTCCGCCGGCAGGCAGTAGTCCGCGTCGTGCAGCTCCACCGCCTTGGCGTACTCGTCGCTGACGCGGAGGAAGTGCGCGGCCGCTTCGCCGCTGCCCATGGTGGTGCCGCTCAGGCCTTGCTCGGGCGCGCCGTAGAGCTCTTCCGAGAGCTCACGCAGCTTGGGTGTGCCCGCGGCGTCGAGCAGGGCGCAGGCGAGGCGGTAGCTGCGCGCGGTCTGGCGCAGGAAGTCCGCGATCGGGTGATCGCCGTCGACGTGCTCGGGCACGCTCCGAAAGATCTCCGTCTCCTCGGTGAGGGGAGGGATCTGGTACTCGATCTTCGGCAGGCGCGCGTTGCCCTTGGCGAAGCCGGTGAGGAACTCGGTCTGAATCTCCGTGGGCCACGAGAGATAGGAGAGCAGGCGCACTCTGCGCGCGGCCTTGACGATGTCGGCGTCAGCCTCCAGCCAGGGCGCGGGCAATTCCTGCATCGGCTGCCAGCATAGCCGACAACAGGGCGCCGACCCACGAATGCGCAGGGCTTCCGGCGGAGGGATTCTGGCGCGCCTCGGGCGCTCCGCGCCTCGGGCGCTCCGCGCCTCGGGTGGAGGGCCGAAAGGACGTATGGCGACCTTGCGTCTTCGAATGTTTGTCGAGTGCATTCACTGGCTTGCCGGTCAGTCGACGCGAGCCCCCGGCTCGGCGCCGAGCCTCTCCCGGCTCGTCCTCGACCCCGACGCGCCGCCCCTCGATGGCGACGTCTCCGTCTGTTCTCACCTCTCCAACTTCAGGGCTTCTCAGCTACGCGGGGCTTTGATAGCGTCCCGCACTCGATGGTCACTCTCCGCACCTTCACCTTCCTCGACAGCCTGCAGCCGCAGCTCGCTTCCTTCATCGGGAAGACGGCCAAGGGCTTTCTTCCCGTGCCTGGCCAGGCCTCCCTGTGGGTCGAGATTGCGCCCGGCATCGCCATCAACCGCGTCACGGACATCGCGCTCAAGGCGACCCGCGTTGCGCCGGCGGTGCAGGTCGTGGAGCGCGCCTACGGTCTGCTCGAGGTCCACGACGACGACAAGGGCCAGGTGCGCGACGCGGGTCACGCCATCCTCTCGGCCCTCGAGGTCACGGAGGACGACCGCATCGCCCCCGAGGTGATGACCCATCAGATCATCCGCGCCGTCGAGCCCTACCAGGCGCAGATCATCAACCGCAACAGCGCGGGCATGATGATCCTGCCCGGTCAGTCCCTCTTCATCCTCGAGACGCGCCCCGCGGGCTACGTGGCCTTCGCCGCCAACGAGGCCGAGAAGGCCGCGCGTGTCTTCCTGGTGGACATCCGACCTTACGGCGCTTTCGGGCGCCTCTACATGAGCGGCCCCGAGGCCGAGATCGACGCGGCGGCCGAAGCGGCCGAGGCGGCGATCCGATCCATTACCGGCAAGAAAGACGTGCAGCACTAGCTGTCACGAGGAGTGATACGACGCATGGCAGACGCTCTCGGAATGATCGAAACCCGCGGCTTCGTCGCGATGGTCGAGGCCTCGGACGCGATGGTGAAGGCCGCGCGTGTCGAGCTCGTCGGGTACGAGAAGATCGGTGGCGGATACGTCACGGCCATCGTTCGCGGTGATGTTGCCGCGGTGAAGGCCGCGACCGAAGCGGGACAGCGCGCCGCCGAGCGCGTCGGTGAGCTCGTCAGCGTGCACATCATCCCGCGTCCGCATACCAACGTGGATTCGGCGCTGCCCCTGGGCCGCGGCGACTCCTCCGACGCCTAGCGCGGAGGGGCCATGTATTTGGCGCGAGTCGTCGGCACAGTCGTGTCGACTCGTAAGGAACCCACTACGGAGGGTCTGCGCTTCATGCTGATCCGCCAGTGCGGACCGAACGGCGAACCCGACGGTGACACCTTGGTCGCCGCGGACGCGGTCGGTGCCGGCGTCGGAGAGGTCGTCCTCTACGCCTCCGGATCCTCCGCGCGTCAGACGACGCTGACCGATGGTCGGCCCGTCGACGCCGTGATCATGGGCATCGTCGACGAGGTCGAGCTCGGCGGTGCTGCGAAGTACCGGAAGAGCGAGGCTGAATGAACCGGCGAGGCGCAGCTTCCTTCGACGACGCCACCCTCGACGCGATCGTCGAGGCCGTGGTCGGCCGCGTCAAGGACAAGCTCGGTCAGAACAGGCGAGGTCTGGGCGCGGGGCTCCCGAAGCACGAGCCGGCCTGCTCCAGGAAGAACGCGCCGCGCTCGGCTCCTGCGGTCAGCGCGCCGTCCGCGAACTACGCCATCCACACGGGCAGCACGCCTGGGCGTGGCGCGGGCGTGCACGACGACGTCGACAGCGCCGTGCGCTCGGCGCGCGCCGCCTTCGACCAGCTCAGCGAGATGAGCCTGGACCGGCGCTACGAGATCATCGCCGCCATGCGCAAGGTCGCGCTCGCCCACGTGGACGAGATGAGCCGTCGCGCAGTGGAGGAGACCAGCCTCGGACGCTACGAAGACAAGCGCATCAAGAACACGGTCGCCATCACCAAGACGCCCGGGCCCGAGTTCCTCGAGCCCATCGCGCGCAGCGGTGACAACGGCCTGATGCTGGTCGAGCGTGCACCCTTCGGGGTGATCACGTCGATCACGCCGTGCACGAACCCGACCGAGACCATCATCTGCAATGCCATCGGCATGGTCTCCGCGGGCAACGCCGTCGTGTTCAACACCCACCCGCTCGCGAAGGGCACCAGCGCCTGGTACATCGCGCTGCTCAACCAGGCCATCCACTCGGTGGGTGGCCCGGCGACGCTGCTGAACTGCATCGCCAACCCGACCATCGCGAGCGCCCAGCAGGCCATGCGTCATCCGGGCGTGCGCCTGGTCGTGGTCACGGGCGGCGGCGCGGTGGTCGAAGAGGCCTTCAAGAGCGGCAAGCGCGCCATCTGCGCCGGCCCCGGCAACCCGCCGGTGGTGGTCGACGAGACCGCCCACCTCGACGTCGCGGGTCGCGGCATCGTCGCGGGCGCGTCCTTCGACAACAACGTCATCTGCACCTGCGAGAAGGTGATCGTCGCCGTCTCCGACATCGCCGACAGGCTGATGAAGGAGATGGAGCAGAACGCCGCCCGCAAGCTCACCCAGAGCGAGGTGCGCCAGCTCGAGCGCACGCTGCTCGACTCCGAAGGTCACATCAACCGCGACTACGTCGGACGCGACGCCGCAGTGCTCCTGCGCAGCATCGGCAAGCAGGCCGACTCGGATCTGCGGCTGCTCTTCGCGGACCTGCCGGAGGAGCATCCCTTCGTGCAGACCGAGATGTTGATGCCCATCATCGGGCTCGTGCGTCAGCCCGATGCCGAGTCCGCCATCCAATGCGCGCGGCGCGTGGAACACGACTACCGTCACACGGCGGTGATGTACTCGACCAACATCGAGAACCTCTCGCGCATGGCGCGCGTCGCCGACTGCTCCATCTTCGTCAAGAACGCGCCCAACTTCGCTGGCATCGGCTGCGGTGGCGAGGGCTGGACGAGCTGGACCATCGCCTCGCCGACCGGCGAGGGCCTGACCACGTGTCGATCCTTCTCGCGTGAGCGCCGCTGCACGTTGAAGGATCACTTCCGCATCGTATGAGCCCTTGGCTTTGACGCGCGCAGCCGGAGGCGATGAGGTTCGAGAGCCCGCGCTGGCGGCGCTGGAGGTCTCGTCCATCGCGCGGGGTGTGTTCGTGGTCGACGCACTGACCAAGCGCGCGAGCGTGCGCATGCTGCGTGCGGATCCGGTGACGCCCGGCAAGCTGCTCCTGCTCTTCGCGGGTGGCGTGGCCGAGGTCCAGGAGTCCTTCGAAGCGGCGATCGAAGCCGCGGGTGATCGCGTGCTCGATCGGCTGCTCTTGACCCACGCGCATCCGGCCATCGTGCCCGCCCTCGACGGCCTGGCCTCGCCCGTGCTCAGCGGCGCCCTGGGCATCCTCGAGTTCTCCACGGTCTGCGCCACCCTGGGCGCGGCCGACGCCGCCTTGAAGGAGGCGGAGGTGACGCTGATGGCCATGCACCTCGCGCGCGGCATCGGCGGTCGCGGCTACCTCGTCTTCTGCGGATCCCAGGACGCGGTCGAAGCCAGCCTCGAAGCGGGAGAGCGCTCC
>JAACVI010000222.1 GCA_009992505.1 Myxococcales bacterium | reverse complement strand
GGCGCGCTGCACCTGTCGGCGGTCGTCGATCAGATGCACCTGAACGACGTCGAGGGTCTGCACGAGCACATGCCCGGCCTCGACGGCACGGTGGGCGCTTCGGTGGAGGTCAGGGGCACGCCCGATCTACCGCGCGCCGACATGGACGTGACGATCACGGGCCTGACCTGGGAGGGCACGCTGATCGGCGACGGTCGCACCTACATCCGGCTCACGGACGACGACGATCCATGGGTGCGCGCCGCGCGCGCCTGGGATCCCGCTGCGCCTCCCGCGGACGAGCCCTGCGGTTACGCCCGAGCCGGCTTCGCCCGCGCGCACTTCCGGCCGGATCCACCCTACAGCACGGCCAATGGGCCGATCCCGCGCTCCCCGAAGCAGAGCGCCTACCTGGTCTGCGGCGGCGGCGCGGACGGGCAGATCGCGGTGGACATGGCCTTCGGGCGCACATCCGCGATTCCGCTCCGGGGTCTGGTGCGCCTGGCCGGGATGAAGCTCGACGACCTGCTCCAGGCCCAGGCCGCGGACGACACGCTGCGGGGCGACGTCAGCGGTGACCTGCTGCTCACGGACGGCGCCATGTTCGACGACGACTCCCTGGTCGGTCAGCTGCGCCTGCCGCGCGTCGCGGTCTCGGCGAGCGGCGTCTCGGTCGAGAACGTGGGCGACGTCGTGGTCGATCTGAACGGGCGACGCGGCTTCGAGGTCGGGCGCGCGCGCTTCAGCGGATCCGGCTCGACGCTGGACGTCTCGGGCACGGGCTTGATGCGTGGGGGCCTGGCCTTGCGCGTGGACGGAGCGCTGGATCTCGCGCTGCTGGCCACGCTCTCACCGCGGCTGACGCGTGCCTCCGGCGCCGTGGGCATTCAGGTGAACATCACGGGCACGATCGACGATCCGGCCGTCTTCGGCGAGGCACGGGTGACGGACGCGGCCTTCCACTTCGCCGACTTCCCCGCTCCCATTCGCGAGCTCGGCGGGCACGTCACCTTCAGCGCCCACCGCATCCTGTTCGAGGACTTCGGCGCGCGCTTCGCCGGAGGTCGCTTCTCGCTAGCCGGATCCGCCAGCCTGCGCGCCGGCAGCATCGACCGCTACGCCTTCGACGTGGGCCTGTCGGGCCTCTCCTTCACGCCCGAGCCTGGGCTCGAGCTGGCCTTCGGCGGCAGCACGCGACTCACCTGGCATCAGGGCCAGCGGCTGCCCTTGCTCGCGGGGGACATCCACCTCGATCGCGCGCGCTACACCAAGCCGGTCTCGCTCTCGCCCACCATCGGTGAGCTCAACCGCGCCTCGCGCCTCGAGGTCGATCGCTACGATCCCGACGCGGACCAGCTCTCTCTCGATCTGCGCCTGACCACGCGCGAGCCTCTGCGCATCGAGAACAACGTCTTCGACGCCGACGTGGTGATCCAGGACTCGGACGCGCCCTTCCGGCTCGTGGGCACGGATCAGCGCTTCGGCGTGATCGGCGCTCTCGGCATCCCGCGCGGTCAGGTGCGGCTGCGTGGGACGGAGCTGAGCGTGCAGCAGGCCGACATCGAGTTCGACGATCCCACGCGCGTCGATCCCCAATTTGACGTCACGGCCACGACCGAGGTGCACCGCGCCACGGACCCGAGCGCGCCCAACTACCGCATTCGGCTGCGCGCCCACGGCAACCTCGACGGCTTCCGCCTCGATCTGTCGAGCGACCCCCAGATGGGTCAGGAGGACATCATCCTGCTCCTGACTCTGGGCATGACGCGCAGCGAAGCGGAGCAGCTCCAGGCCGGAAACCTGGGCGCCGCCGGGCTCGAGGCGCTGACCAACGTGACCGGCGTGAACGACGAGGTGACGCGGGCCGTGGGCGTGATCGACGAATTCGGCATCACCACCGTCTACTCCCAGAGCACGGGTCGACCAGAGCCCTTCGTAAGCATCGGCAAGCGCATCACGGACCGCGTGCGGCTGACCGGGGCCACGGCGCTCACGGGCAACGAGCGCGACGTGCGTGCCACGGCCGAGTGGCGCGTAGGTGACCAGACCAGCGTCGAAGCTGTATATGACAGCGTCAACCGCCAGGGCACGACCTTCGGAAATCTGGGTGTGGATCTGCGGTGGCGTCTCGAATTCGAGTGATCGTTCTTCCCCGACCACACCTCCGCTCCTTCGGGACCTCGAAGCCTCTCTCGGGCACGTGGAGGCCGTGGCTGGCCCTCGCCCTCTGCCTCGCGTCGCTCGCTCCTCGCATCGCGCGCGCGGAGATCCCCCAGGAGCTGCGCGGTGCCCGCGTGGTCGACGTGAGCGTGGCGAGCAGCGGGATGAGCTCGGTCGGGCAGGGGACCACCGAGCGCGCCGTGGGCATCCCCGTGGGCGCACGTCTCAGCCGCAGGCTCTTGCGTCGCGCCACGCTGCGCATGCTCGAGTCCGGTCGCTACGCGGACGTCGCCTTCGATTTGATCCCCGCGCCAGGCGGTGTGCGCCTCGTGGTGCATGTCGAGCCGCGCATCGTGCTCTCGCGCGTGGATCTGCGCCCGGCCGGAGCTCTGGAACGCGAGGAGCTCGCGAGCATCGTGGGGACGCGCGCCGGCGAGCTACTGGATCGCGCGAAGCTCACCCGCGCCCGTGACGCCGTCCAGCGGGCCTTGGTGGAGCGCGGCTACGACGACGCCCAGGTCGAGCTGCTCCTGCGCGACACGGACGACCCGACCCAGAAGGCCCTGGTGGTGAACCTCGAGCCCGGCCGGCGCACACACGTCGCGGCCCTGCACACCCAGGGAGATCCACTCCCCCCCGTGCGGCGCCTGATGCACGGCCTCTACCTCGACTCGGGCGACGTGCTCGACCGCCGACGCCTCGAGGACGACGTGCGCGAGCTCCAGGCGCGCCTCTGGCGTGGCGGCTGGCTCGAAGCGCGCGTGACCTTGGCTCGGGTCGATCGCGAGGCCGACGCCGCGACGCTCACGCTCGAGAGCCACGTGGGCCCGAAGTACGAGGTGCGCGTGCGCGGACAGGCGCCCCTCGATCGCGACGACGTGCTCGAGGCGCTGCACATGGGCGAGGAGCGGGTGACGGCGCCGGGTGTGCTCGACGGCATGCGTCAGCGCGTGCGGGAGACCTACGCCAAGCTCGGATTCCATGACGCCGACGCGCAAGTCGATCGCGTGCGTGGCCGTCGATCGAGCGAGGCCTTCCTCTTGGTGCGCGTCCTGCCCGGGACGCGCGTGAAGGTGGTCGGCACCTCCTTCCCCGGCGCGCGCCACTTCGACTCCGCCACGCTGCTCGAACAGGTCGAGAGCTACCTCGACGAGGATCTCTCGGCCACCACCATCACCGAACCCGTGGACGCCGAGACCGCGCGCCTGCTGGTCGAGAGTACGACCCCGCGCATCCGGGAGACGCCGCCTCCCTTTCGCGTGGTCCCGCACGAGGTCTTCTACGAGCCGACCTACGAGCGCGCGACGGCACACCTTCAGGAGCTCTATCGCGCAGAGGGCTATCTCAGCGCCGTCGTCGGGCCCGCGCGCCTCGATGCGCTGTCCGCGGATCGAGCCGTGGCGGTGGTGCCGATCGTGGAGGGGCCACGCTCCATGCTCCACGCGGTCGAGATCCTAGGCAATCAAGCCATGGGCGCGCGTGAGCTGCTCGAGGCGGCGGGCCTCCGTCGCGACATGCCCTTCAGCCACCTGGCGCTGGAGCAGGCCCGATCGCGCATCATCGACCTCTACCAGGAGTCCGGTTACCTGTTCGCGCAATTCGAGCCCGAGGTGCGCTTCAGCGGCGACCGCACGCGCGTCGACGTGATCCTGCGCGTGGTCGAGCGCTTCGTCGTGCACGTGGGCGATGTCCGCGTCGAGGGCGCGGATCGCACCTCCAGTGCGCTGATTCTGAGCCTGTCCACGCTGCATCAGGGTGACGTCTACCGACCCTCGCGCGCTCGCGAGACGGAAGACGCGCTCCTGGCTCTGGGCATCTTCACGGGAGTGAACGTGGGTCCGGAGGATCCCGAGCTGGCGGCCCGCAACAAGTCCGTGGTGATCCGCGTCACCGAGCGCAAGACGCAGTTCCTGGACTTCCACCTCGGCCTGTCCACGGGCGAGGGCGTGCGCGCCGGCTTCGAGTACGGCTATCGAAACCTGTTCGGCTACGCCATCGGCTTCAACCTGCGCGTGCGCTTCGCCTATCAGTTCTTCGTGCTCCAGGACGCCACGCTGCAGCGTCGCCTGAAGAGCCTGCCGCTCTCGGATCAGCTCGAGCGACACGTCTCCCTGGGCTTCACCTTCCCCTTCGTGGGCTTGCCCCACGTGCGCTCGAGCCTGACGGCGACTCACCAGCGCGACAACGAACGCGACTTCGGCTTCACCAAGAACGGCCTCGAGCTGGCGTTCATCTACACGCCCTTGCGCGAGCTCTCGAGTACGTTCTCCTCCGGCATCGAGAGCAACGACATCGGGCTCTTCCCCGAGGTCAGCGAGAGCCTCTCGCAGCTGCTCCTGACCACGACGGACACGCGCCTCAGACAGCTCTTGCTCGTGCCCGAAGGTCGCACGACCCTGGTCACCCTTGCGGGTGGTATACACCTCGACCTGCGCGATAACCCCTTCACGCCGCATCGAGGCTATCTCTTCGACGTGGGCGGCGAGTGGGCGCGCACCCTGCGCACTCAGGGCGTGAACATCGGCGGCATGCGCGAGGAGTTCTTCAGCGATCAGCTCAAGCTCACGGCGGGTGTGCGAGCCTATGCGCCCCTGGGTCACGACGTGGTGTTCGCGGCGCAGCTGCGCGTCGGCCGCATCGTCCACCTCTCGAGCAGCTCCGAGACCTACCCGAACCGGCTTTTCTTCATGGGCGGCGTCGACACGCTGCGCGGTTACCTCGAGGACGAGATGGTGCCGCAGGATCTCGCGGATCAGATCGCGCGCAGCGCCGATCTCACGGTCGGCGACATCGTGCGCGGAGGCGACGCCTTCTTCCTGATCCGCTCCGAGCTGCGCTTCCCCATCTACAAGGACGTCGCGGGCGGCGTGTTCGCGGATCTAGGCAACCTCTGGGCGCGCGCGCAGAACTTCAACCCCTTCGACTTGCGGCCGACCGCAGGCATCGGCCTGCGCATCGCCACGCCCATCGGCCCGCTCGCCTTCGACTACGGCTTCGTGCTCCTGCGACGCAAAGCCATCAACGAAGGCTTTGGCGCCTTCCACTTCAGCATCGGCCTATTCTGACGCAGGCGGTTGGGCCGACGCGCCCGAGCCCAGCTCGACGTAGTCGGCCGCGTCGAAGAAGATCTGTGCCTCGCTGTCCGCGCCACGTTCATCCGCCTCCTCGCCCAGAGTCTCGAGCATCTGGTCGTCGACACCCCCGACGGTGGCTGCCAGCTGCACGCCCTGTTCGCCAGAGACGGCCCCGTAGGCCACGAAGAAGACGCGCATCAGCAGCAGCGTGATCACGCCCAGGATCAGCGGCACGACACTGGCGCCGGAGGATCGCAGGCGCGAGGGAGGCTTGGGCCGAGGGTAGGGCGGCGTCGCGCCCGCTGCGGTCATCCGATCGTAGAGGTGACCGTGCACGCCCCCTTTGCCGCGCAGCACCGGGGGCACCATGTTGGCTTCGTAGATCTTCGCCAGCGCGCGGGCGTAGGTCCCCGAGTCGCCTTCATGCGTGTGCGCGAGCTCGTCGGCGCGGCTCTCCATACGCCGCGCGATGCGCCCGACCATGCGGTCCATGATCAAGAAGCCCACGATCAGCAGCGCGACCGTCCATGGGCCGAGCTCGCCCGCGAGGGGTCGCGCCGCGCACGGCGGGAAGACGAGCGCGAGCCTCAGGATGCGTGTGCGTGTGACGGCCTTCGACTCCGTGAGGTGACCGAGCTCGTGCGCGGTCACGGCGGCGATCTCGTCTTCGTCCAGCACCTCGAGGGCGCGCGAGGTCCAGAACAGCTCGCGGCCCACGAAGAGGACCCAGGCGTTGGCCATGGCGCTCTCGGCCACCCAAACGCTCTTGGGTCGGTGCCCGACCTGCGTCGCCACCCGCTCGACGATGGCTGTCAGCGCGGCGTCCGCCGGTCGCAACAGGCCAAGCCAGTCTGCGAGCGGGATGGTCGCACCAGCGGTAAAGCCCGCGAAGAGGCCGCCGACGAGGACGAGGACGATCACGCTGCGCGGCGTGAAGGTGTTGTCGGTGCTCGCGTTGGCGACCAGCAGCAAGACGAGCGGCCAGAGGAAGAAGAGCCACCGAACGAACGCACCCGAGACGAAGCGCCGCGGCGTCAGCCTGGGGTGGACGCGCTTCTCGACGCGGTAGCGCACCAGCCCCGCGCCCAGCCCCGCGCTGAAGAAGGCCGACAGCCCGAGCCCCACGGGACCGATGGGCAGCAACTGGCCCGCGTACATCCACGCGACCCGAGCGGCGAAGGCCGGCAGGAAGAGCGTCAACAGCACGGTGCCCACTCGCCCCGGATAGGCGCGACGCGCGCGATCGACCCAGGCGTTGGGCGCCGACGGCGAGGAGAGCCAGGCTGGGCAGCAGGCAGATCAAGGTCGACAAGACGATGCCGGCCCAACCCGCGTGGACCTCCTTGGGCGTGCCGGGATCCACCACCATGCGATGCCCGCAGCGATCAGCAGCAGGGCGATGAGCCCTCCGCCCGGCGCGCCGCGCAGCAAAAGGTGGTGCGCCGCGGGCAGCGCCGCCACCATCGAGAAGGGCTGCACGTAGACCCAGCGCCTACCGTGGGCGACGCCAGGCTCAGCAAGAGCAGGTGGTTGGGTTGGTAGTGACCGAAGATCTGCCCCAGCGCCGAGCCGACCGAGTCCTTCCCCAGCTCGACCAGTTCGACGCGATCCACCCGCAGGCCCGCGGCTTGGGCCTCGGCGGTGAGCGCTGCGATGACCTTTTTCACGTCGCTTCAGGGTCGTCCCCTCATGGTTCGGTCCGCAGGCTGGAGGCTACGCGCGAGCGTGCACGATCCTCCCCTCGAGGCCCAGACGCGTGAACGCCCCGCGAGCCGAAGGCCCCGGGGCGCACAGGCCGTAGAGCGGGGCTCTACTCGCTGATGGTGACCTTGA
>JAACVI010000221.1 GCA_009992505.1 Myxococcales bacterium | reverse complement strand
GTCGGCTTGCCAGAATATGGAGTCGAGGCATCACCACTCGAGCCCTCCGGTCCACCCGAAGGCTGGGATGAAGCCCTTGATCGTCATGTTGGACGTGCCTTCCGCAGCCGGAATGTCCATCGTGCGGTGATTCAGTCGCTGCAGCTGCCCGTAGAGATCGAACACGAGGTGCGCCCCGAAGGAGGTCTCGTAGTCGAAGCCTACGCCGGCCGTGAAGAGATGACGGCTCGAGTCGAGCAAGCGCAGGGGGATCAGCACCGGAGCGCCCGTGTCGCGATCGATGCGTGGGGTACCGTCGGGGTTGCGCTGCACGGCCATGCGGGCCGCCGGCGCCGGGCTCGGCTCGTAGGCGTAACCGGCGCGCAGGGAGGCGCGCGTGCGATGGCGCTGGGTCGTCCACTCGGCCGAGATGCGTGGTGAGATCGTGTCGTGGAATCCGGGCGCGGGCGGCAGGAAGGAGCTGGCCGTGGAGGCTCCCGCGTAGCCCGTCCAGGCCGACCAGCGGCGGTAGGTCAGGTTGGCGGCCACGAGCCACTCGTCCGTGACGTGATACGAGGCCTCGGCCGAGACCGTGTGGGGATCGTACTGGGCCAGCGCCTTGATGGTGATCATGGGCAGGCTGACGGGCAGGTTCTCCGTCACGATGTTCAGGGAGATGTCGGCCCGCGCCTCGGCCCGGTAGACGAGACCGAGGGAGAGCTTGCCCACGTCCAGGTTGACGCCCGCGATCGGGCTGAAGCTGGCCAACAGCTGGGTCTCGGTCTGCGAGACGAAGCGGTCGCCATCGTCGAGCTGCACCAAGAGCCGGCCCTGGGTGTCGGCCAGGGCCGCGGCGCCGATGCCCAGGCGGAAGCCCGGGATCCAGCGGCTGAGGTTGATCCCCAGGCCCATCATGATGGTCACGGCCTGCGCGCGGTTCAGCACCGGCCACTGGATGTTCTCGGGGAAGAGCACGTCGTTGCGCAGCACGACGTTCAGCGGCGTGAAGAAGCCCGTGCCGAGCACGAAGACATCCTGGAGCGCGCCCCCGAAGGGCAGGGGCAGGGTCAGCCCGATGGTCGAGGCCTGCGAACCCTCGAGGGGACGACGGGAGCCGTCGATGGAGAGCTCGAAGGCCGCGCCGTGGAGCCCCAGGGACAGGCCGCTGTGCTGCGCTCGGGAGAGCCCAGCGGGGTTCTGGTAGACCGCCTCGTAGTCGTCCGCGAAGGAGACGCCCGTGCCCGCCATGCCCGGCGAGCGTCCGCCGAAGCCCAGGAGATCGGGCGGCGACGCCAGCGCGGGGGTGGGCGAGAGGGTGATCATCGCCAGCACGGTCAGGCAGGCCCAGAACCCCAGGACCGTCCCAGATGCGCCCGAGGCCGCCCGCGTGCGAGCCCCGGAGCGTTCTACGCCGTCCGCTGGGGCTGCCCCATTCCCGTCGGCGGGAGCCCACGATCCAGCGCCTAGATTCATCGGCCGGACCCTATCACGACAGGCTGTTTGACGTAGGCTCGAAACATCGTCCGATTGTGTGCTATAGTCCGCCGCTCCCAGCTCTAGGCACAGGAATTTCAGTGACCACTAGCGGCGACTTCTTCTACCAGCATCCCAAATGGGGCATCGGTCTTCTCATCGGAGAAGACGAGAGCTCCGTCCACCTCGTCTTCTCGGACCTGGGCATGAAGCGCCTCGCGCGCAGCTTCATCCCGCGTCTCGTCCCCGTGACGCCTGACGTCGCCGAACGCGAATCGATCTTCGTGCGGCGTGACGAGGTGGTGGCGGAGCAGACCAGCGCCGGCCGCAGCCGGGCGCCCAAGAAGATCACCCATCAGGGCCTGCGCCCCGTGGCGACCTTCGAAGGCCAGGTGCAATTCTTCGAGAAGTGCTTCCCCGGCGGCTTCGACGATCCTCTCTTCACCGAGGGTGAGCGCGGCATCGGCAAGACGAAGCGCTCCAAGGAGGCGGCCGTCGCGCTCAGCCAGAAGCTCTTCGCCGAGCCCGTGCTGGCCGAGATCATCGCCAACGGTGGCAAGGGCGCCTACGAGCGGGCTCAGGAATTCCTGGGCGCCGTGCGCGGACAGCTCCACTCCCAGGAGACGCGCAAGGTGGCCGAGATGGCGGAGGACCTGCCCCATGAGGTGCTCTTCGCCAAGGCCATGTACGCTCTCTTCCACGGCGATGGCCGCATGGACCATCGCTTCGACTCCTTCGTGCGCACGCTCATCTGCGGCGGCGGACGCTGGGGCCTCGCCACGATCTTCCCCGGCTTCTTCGATCCCGAGCACCACACCTTCGTGCGACCGATCTACTTCCGCAAGCAGGCGGAGATCCTCGGCATCGACCTGGGCTACAAGACGCGCCCCTCCGGCGCCGCCTACGTGCGCATCCAGGGCATGATGAACCAGCTCTTCGAGCGCCTGAAGGCCCAGGGGCACAACCCCCGCGACCTGATGGACGTCCACTCCTTCACCTGGGTGACCCTGGCCCGCGCGGCCAAGGTCGGCGGCAAGAAGGTCGACGATCCGGAGACGGGCGTGGCCATCACGGCCGAGATCAACGACTTCGACAACGACATCTCGGACATCGACAAGCACCTCGACACCAAGAGGAGCAAGGTGCTCGACGACATCGACGAGATCGACGAGATCGATGACCTCGATGACCTCGAGGATGTCGAGGATGTCGACACGGACGACGACGACCTCGTGGAAGCGTAGTCGCCTTGCCCGCTCGGGCACTCAGCTGAGGTTCGACTCGTCCATGAACGAAGGCATCTTCAGGGCCCTGGCTGCGCTCGCGCCGTCCCCTCCTCCCGAGGAGCGCGAATGGTCGCGGCGCTCCGGGGAGGCGGTCTCCGTGCTGCGCGAGACTCTGCGTCTCCATCCACGCTTCATCCTCGAGGAGCACCGGACCTATCGCCTCACGCGCGATGGGCAGGTCGCCCTCGGGATGGAGATGTGCGCGCGGGGCTCGGCGCTACCGGCGTCCGAGGACGATCCCACGCTGCCGGCCTTCGAGGCGCTGGTCGAACACAGGCCCGACGCGCGTCGAGAGCTCGATCAGATCCACGCCACCGCCGACACCTCCGTGCGCCGCGCGCGCTTGCTGGTCGAGCGCGGTGACGTCCAGCGCGGGCTGTGCTTCCTGGGCGACGACGATCTGGTCAGCCTCGCGCTGCCCCTGGTGGGCGTCGATCGCCGGACCACCCTCGTCGACGTGGACAGCCGCCTGCTGCAGTTCGTGGAGGACGCCGCCAAGGAGCGCACCCTCGACGTGCGCTGCATCCAGCACGATCTGCGCGATCCCATGCCGCGCCCCATGGCCGGGCGCTTCGGTTGCGTCTTCACCGATCCCCCCTACGCCATCGAAGGCTTCCGACTCTTCATCAGCCGCGCCATCGAGCTCTTGAAGCTGGACGGACGCCTCTGGGTCGCCTTCGGTCAGAGTCGACGTGCCGCCGAGCGTGGCCTCGAGAAGCAGGCCGCGCTGCTCGAAGCCGGCCTCGTGTTGCTGGACATGCTGCCCGACTTCAACGCCTACCAAGGCGGCGAGTCCATCGGCGCGCGCAGCGATCTCTACCTGCTCGGGCGCACGCCCAAGACCCAGCCGCTGGTCACGGGACGTGTCGAGGGCGCGCTCTATTCCAGCCGCAAGCCCAAGAACTCCTGAAGGTTCACGGCGTCTGGTGACCCGCGAGGGCGCCGTCCCAGGCACTCTCAGGGCCGGCTTACCTCGCACGCTCCTCAGCCTCCCTGCGCCGTTTCAGGCGCTTTCAGGGTCGAGCGCCCCCACGGAAGCGAAGCGGGCGAAGCGCTGGCGCTCAGCTCTTCTTCTGCGTCAGCGGGATCGCGGTGGCGTCGCTCGGGATCGGCGGTGGCGTCGCGGGCTTCACGGCCTCGAGCGCCCCGAGCTCGAGCATCTGCGTCGACTCCCTCATCTCGCTCGGGCGGGACTCGGCGAGCCGCTCCTGCGACCGCTTCACCGTCTTGCCCAGCACCTCGGCGCTGGTGGGCTCGGGCGTCATGCGAAGCAGGTTCGAGAGCGCGCGCACCATCTTGCGCGTCGAGGCGTAGCGTTGCTCGGGTTCGGCCGCGAGCGCGGTCTTGATCACGTCCTCGAGCGTGCGCGGCAGATCCAGCCGGAACCCGTCGAGCGGCGGGACCTCGGCCGCCTTCACGGCCTCGAGCACCTGCAGCGGCCCCGAGCCGTCGAAGAGCTTTCGACCAGTCAGCGTCTCCCAGAGCACGATGCCCAGGCCGAAGATGTCGGTCTGCGCGGACGCTTCACCCCCACGGGTGAGCTCGGGGCTGAGGTAGCTCAGCTTGCCCTTGACCACGTCGGGCGCCGTCATGCGCGCCCTGTCCATGGCGCGCGCCAGGCCGAAGTCGGCCAGCTTCACCACGCCGCCCACGCCCAGGAGGATGTTCTGGGGCGTGACGTCGCGATGGTAGATGGGGTGATGCGCGCCATCCTGGCTCCGGCGCTCGTGCGCGGCGCCCAAGGCCTTCAGCACCTCGATGCCGATGGCCGCGACCAGAGGCCAAGGCGTGAGCACACCCGCGCCGCGATGGGCCTCGGACCAGTCCAGCAGGCTGAGGCCCTCGACCCACTCCATCACCAGGAAGTAGGCGCCGTCCTCGTCCTGATCGAAGTCGTGGATCTGCACCACGTTGGGGTGGGAGAGCTCCGAGACGACGCGCGCCTCCTCCACGAACATGCGCACGAACTCGTCGTTGTCCGTGAGGTGCGGGAGGATGCGCTTGACCGCCACGGGCCGCGTGAACCCGGCCGCGCCGCAGGTCTGGGCGCGAAAGACCTCGGCCATTCCGCCTTCTCCGGCCAGCGCCAGCAGCTCGTACTTCCCCGCGAGGCGGCGTCCACAGTCGGGATGAGTCATCTTCATGAGGGTACTCGCGTACGGCCCCGATTGAAGCTCGTGGTTGAATCACGTACTCCATCGTCATGCGAAATGCTGCCTGCTGGATGTTGATCCTGCCCCTGAGCTTCTGGGTCGCCGGGTGTTCCGAGGGTAGTGGACGAATGGAACGCGATGCGGCGGCTGTGGGTGACGGGGGAATTGGGCTCGATGCGCGGGCGCCGGGCGACGCGAGCGCCGACATGGATGCGACCACTTCGCCCGATGCGGCAAGGGACGGGAGCGCTC
>JAACVI010000220.1 GCA_009992505.1 Myxococcales bacterium | reverse complement strand
AGGCGGGGTCATCCGGCGCGTTCACGCACACACCCGCGGCGCAGCGATCGACGGTGCAGCCCAAGCCGTCGTCGCAGTCCGTGTCCGTACTGCAGTCGCCCGCGTCGGGGCCACCGTCGGGGCCACCGTCGGAGCCACCGTCGATCGTCACGGCGGCGTCGCGCGTGGGTGGGTGACCGGGCCATGGCTCGGTCGTGGTCGGCACGTCCCCGCAAGCCCCGGAGGCACACGTCTGGTCCGCGCTGCAGGCCACGCCCACGCAGTCGGCGCTGAGCCTCATGCGCAGCATGCGCGTCTCACCGCTCACCAGAGTCACGCGGGCGGTCTGGCGCACCACCTCCACGCCGCCGAGCAGGCCGACGGCCGCGACGTGAATGGGTCCGAGCGCGCTGCCCGCGGGCCGAACGCTCAGCGTGAGCGGGAGGTCTGCGCTGCTGCTCGAGGCCTGCTGCTCGGACGCGCTCCCCCCCGAGGGACCCAGCACGTCGACGCGAACGGTGTCGATCTGGACGGGGATGTCGAGGTCACTGTCGACCACCACCACGAGCTGGGTGAGGTCCGAGCTACACGCGGGCAGGAGCAGCCCGAGGGTCGCCACAACCACCAGGGTCGTCAGCTTCCTCATTGAAACGTCACTCCGCCCGAGCCGAGGTTGCCTTGGTAGGGCGAACCTCCGCCGGAGCTGGCGATCAGGACTCCCACGACCACGGCGCCCACGACCCCCACACCGACACCGGCCCATAGCCAGGGCGAGCGCACGATGGACGAGCCACCCGAGTCCTCACCGTCGCTGGGGATCACCGCGACCGCAGGCTCACCCTCGTCGTCACCCATCGACGCCCGGGCCGCCTCCGTCGGAGTGGGTGCGCCCACGTGCACGAGCAGCGTGACGAGCCTCGACTGTCCCTCGGCGAGCTCGAAGGTCTCGCTGGTGACGACCGCGCCCTCGCGCAGCACCTCGACCCGGGTCTCGCCCGGATCGACCGGGAGATCACCACCCAGCGCGGCACGGTTCAGCGCCACGCCTGCCACCCGTAGCTCGTCGCCCTCGCGCAGCCCCTCCACACGCAAGGTGAGCCGAGCGATGCGCGGCTCGAGGGACGCGATGGCCTGCTCCGCCTGAGCACGATAGCGGGCGGCACGGCCCCCGGCCTCGGCCGACGAGAGGAAGTTCCGGTAGCTCTCGCGCCCTGCCACGAGCAGGCCCAGCTGCACCTGCGCCCCGGCGAGGTTGAGCAGTGTCACGGGCACGGCCGCGATGGCGTAGGAGCGCTCGAAGCGGGCGCGCGCAGGCTCCCACTCGCCTGCGTGGGCGTGGGTCAGGCCCTCCTGAAAGAGCCGCCCCGCCAGGGCCATCTCGCTCTGACTTGGAGCGGGAGCTTGAGCCGCGGCGTGGAACGCCAGCAACGAGACCAAGCCGAACAAGGAGAGCCTCCGCATCGTAGCCATTCTGCCAGGCTATCACGGTGACGGGTGGATCCGCCATGCTGTGGCGCCCGCGAGGGCGCGGCGCGGGCGCATGCCCAAGCCCGGCATGCGTGAGCTACGGCGCGAGCGCAGCGGCGCGGACGCTACTCGGCGGGCGCGTCGGCGGCGCGGACGACGGAGCGCGGCGGCGTCCAAAATGCAGGCGCGTCGCGAGGCGCGCGCCGCTCAGTCCTCGACGTAGAGCGCGGCCATTTCGTGGGCCTCTTCACTCAGTGGATTCAGGTGCACGGAGAGGCGCGAGGCCTGACGCTGAAAGGCGTCGTGGCGTGCCGGCTCGTTGGTGGCGGTGAGCTCCGCGTCCGCGAGGTCCACGCCGAGCTGCCATGCGCGAAGGTAGGGCTTGCGAGCCGGATGGGCGTGCAGCAGCGAGAGCGCCTCCTGCGTCTCCGGCCGAGCGAGGACGGCGCGCCTGACGGCGTCGGCGCCGGATCCGGCGAGCACGCGATGCAGGGTCCAGCTCGTGGAGTAGACGCGACGCTCAATCGTGAGCGCGGTCTGTAGAGGCTCCGACGCTTGCGCGGCCTGCAGCACGCCCAGCGTCAGGAGCGTCCAGGCGAGATCCCGCTGGGCCTGAAGCTCGGGCCAGCTCTCGAGCGCCGCGCGGTAGTCCGCGATCTGCGCCGACAGATCGGCCACGTCCCGTGTCACGCTGAAGAGCGAACCGCGATCCTCGGCGCGGAGGTAGTACGCCAAGGCCAAGGAGTGGGCGTCGCCCGCGGCCCCGGCCACGCGCTGATCGTCCAAGACCAGCTGCGCGCGACTGCGCCGGCTCTGCCCTTCGTCGAGCGTGCCCGCGCGCCACTGCTCTCGCCAGCTCGTCTCGGACGAGTCGGTGAAAGAGGGGATGCGTTCGATGCGCCGCGCCAGATCGGTGAGCGCCGGCTGATCCTCCGCCGCCACGTACCAGCCGAGCTCCACGACGTAGGCCGTGGGTCGCGTCGGTGCCAGCACCTCGGCCTGCTTCGCCAGGTCGATCACGCGCGACATCGGTCGCGTGAGCCGGCCGAGACGCGCGTCGCGATCGCCGCCGCGGATCAAGAGCTCCTGCAAGCTCGAGGCGTCGGCCAGCGTCGGTCGCAGCACGGTCATGCGTCCATCGCGTGCCAGCCCCGCCACCAGCGCGTCGTAGCGCAAGTGCGTGAGGATGTTCTCGAGCAACAAGGAGTTGCCGGGCTCGAGCCGCACGGCGCGCTCGAGGCCCTGGGTGGCGCGCCGCAGCATCTCGGCGTTGCCCGTGCACTGGTAGCGCTCTCCGTAGATCAGCGCGGCGTTGTTGGCGCTCACGGCCGTCTCCGCCGTCTCCTGCTCCCAGTAGTGCAGCGCCTCGGAGTAGAGCCTGTCGGCCCCGGGCCGGTCCCCTTCCTCGAGCGACTTGCGAGCCCGGGTCTGGGCTCGCTGCGCGTCCAGATTGGCCGAGTGACCCGGTGCACGCGCCAGCCACGACACCTCCTCGTCGAGGTCGTCCGCCATCTGACTCATCATCACCGCGGCCTGCTGGCGCACATTCTCCTCGCCACTGCCCTCGACCACGCCCTGGGCGATGGTGCGCGCGCGAGCGCGCTGGCCGAGCTCGCGATAGGTCTCGGCCACGTTCAGCGCCATGTCCGCATCGCCGCCCTGCGCCACGGCGTCGAGCTCCCGCGCGCCTTCGTCGTCGCGCCCGAGGCGGAAGTAGACCTGGCCCAGCGTGATGTGGAACGCGGGCACGTCCGAGGCTTGGTCGGCGATGGCGAGCAGCACGCGCTCGGCGTCGGCCAGGAGCGTGGCGCGGGCCTCGCGCGACTCGGCCTGAGCGCGCTCGAGCTGCAGCATGCCGAGACGCAGCGCCGCCGGCACCACCGCACCGAGACGCTGCAGCCGCTCCTTCAACGTGTTCAATTCCGGATCCGCCTCGAGCTGACCGCGCACCCAGCGGCTGTAGACGTTGGGCTGATCGTCGGGCCTGGCCGCGCGTAGATCGCGCTCCAGCTCGGGCGCGAAGCGTCCCTCGTCCGCCATGCGACCCCAGCGCTCGAGGCGCTCGTGCGCGGTGGCGTCATAGGCCGCGGAGACAGTCTGATAGTCGGGCAGACGCACGTTGACGTGATGCGAGAGCAGCTCCGCCGCCTGCGCCAGCTCCCCCTGCTCGCGCAGACAGTTCGCGCGCGCCACCTGCGCCTCGCCGATCAACAAGCCGGGCTGACCCGAGGTCAGGAGCTGCGTGCACGCGGCCTGGCGGTCGTCTCCCTGCGCGCCCTGCACCAGGGCCGTGAGCAGCTCCTGATCCTGCGGCCGCTCGTTCACGGCGGCGCGCAGGCGCTCGATGTCCTCCCCCGTGAGCACGCCCTGGCGCTCCTCGTCCTCGGCCTCGGCCCGGGCCGCCGCCAGCGCGGACGCGGCCTCCTGCGCGGTCTGCGTCTGTGCGTTGGCCTGGATGAAGGCCTGCACCGGGCCCGCGCTCTCGCGCAGACAGGAGGCGGAGCCCATCAGGCGGCGCACACAAGGCTCGGCGTGGATCAGGGCCTCCGGCTCCGGGAAGGCGGACGCATATTGGCTCAGAGCGTCGACGGGCCAATCCTCGCGGTAGAGATCCCCGAGGGAGACGCGCAGGCCGCGCTCCTGCGCCGTGAGCTCATCGTCCTGCGTCCAGAGCTGACGCTCGAGGGGCAAGAGCTTCAGACGCGCGAAGATCACGGACTCGGAGCCCTCGCCCAGCGCCTGCGCGTAGGCGTCGACGCGCTCCTTCAACATGGCGCTGTCGGACGAGCTGAGGTTGAAGCCCGCCGACGCCGCGCGACGGAGCACGCGCGTCGCGGCATCGACGCCCTCCAGCGTCGGTGGATTCGGCAGCTGTGCGACCATCAGCCGCAACACGGCGCCCGTGGCCTCACGCGCGGCTTCCGTGCCGCCCCATTGGCGCACGACCTGCTCGTAGGCGGACGCCGCCTCGGAGGGATCTCCATGCGCTTCAATGCCCTGAGCGACCTCGAGGGCGCTGTTCGCGCGATACTCGGGCGAGTCGTAGTGCGATGAGACCGCGCTGCCGATCACGAGGAGCGCGACAAGCGCCGGGATGGCCAGACGCACACCCGAGGCGAAGGGGCTGAGGCGCTGCTTGGAGAAGAAGGTGAAGCGTCCGCCGCCCTCCTCGCGCACGCGATAGGCCGTCAACGGGAACACCGGGATCCAGAGCGCGCTCACGCAGTAGGTGGCGATGTGCGTGCCGTCCGGGCGACGATCGCGGCTGCCGTAGAGTCCGACGCCGCAGCCATTCAAACGAAAGAGCGCGGGCGCGCCGGTCAGCGGCTTGGGCCGATCGAGGAAACCGTCGGCGAGCTCCCGCAGCACAGCGTCCTTGCTCGCCGACTTGAGGCGCTTCATCGCCTTGTCGCTCTCGCCCACGCGACCCAGGCGCGAGAGCCAGAGACCGTGCACCAGATGCACATAGGCGGCCTTGTCGGACTCGCCCGCGCGCAGCTGCGATTTTGCCGACTCCGACGCGACCTGGTCCAGACCCAGATGGAAAAGCCGACCGGCGTCGCTCTGGATGCCCGCGAGGTGGGCGAGGATCGCGATCTCCCCCGCCAGCAACCCCACGTCGTCCCGCACGCGTCCCGCGACAGCCGCGTCGGGCGCCTGCTCGAGCGCCGCGGGCAAGACCGCCAAGAGCTCGTCGTAGCGCTTGGCG
>JAACVI010000219.1 GCA_009992505.1 Myxococcales bacterium | reverse complement strand
AGCTCGGGTCACTCTCTCTTTGGGCGGGGGCGCTGCTGACGGCGCTCTTGCTCGGATCATGCACGACACCCTTCGACTCGACGCGGGTCGTGCCCGTCCGCGGCACCCTGGGCGAAGAGATCTATCGCGTGGTCTGCCAACGCATGGCCTCGAGCGAGCTACCGAACGACGTGTCCGGCATCGAGACGCGCGAGCTGTGCGCGGGCCGAACGGGCCCGGAGAGCGCGCCCACGCCGCGCCTCGCCGCCCTCGCCGCGCGCCGTGACCGCCTGGTCCGCGCCCTCGATCGCACGCTGCCCGCGGATCTCGAGGACGACCTCGACAGCTTCATGCTGAAGCTCGTGCCCTTCTACGATCCGCCCGACGAGCTGCTCCCGCAGCAGACGCGCGCCGTGGCGAACCTGCTCTCGCGCATCCTCGACGATCCGGCCGCCCTCGACGCCATGGCGCGCGTGTCCTCGCGCGAAGGCTATCGCCCGCTGCGGCTCGCGCTGGGCGTGACGCGCCCCCTGCTGGCGTATCCGGAGCTCCCGAGCTTCATCACCAAGGCGCTGTCGACGATCGAGGCCAGCGGCTCGGCGGGCGCCGAGTGGGAGGACCTGGTGCGAGCCGTCGCGCTGGAGATGGCCTCGGCAGAACCCGAAGCCGCGGACGCGGGGCCGGGCACGCTCCAGGTCGCGCGTGACCTCTTCTTCACCCAGGATTCGGCCTTCGGCTCCGGAGCCGCCCACTTCGTGGCGCTACGCGACGACCGCGGCCTCGTCCTTCCCACCGGCCCACGGGTCGCCGCGCCCTTCGTCGATCTCGACGCGGACGGCTACGCCGACGTCGACCTGCGCGGACGCTTCATCGACGCCAGCGGCACCATCTTGGCCACGCCCACGCCCTTCGCCTTGCTCGGGGAGACCGCCACGCGCCGCGATCCCGCGGGACGTGCGCTACGCGCCGACGGCTCACCCCTCTACGCCTACCTCGACGTGAACCAGACGCTGCTCGGCGGCATCACGCGCGAAGCCAGCCCCTGGTTGCACGCGGACACGCCCGTGGCCCTCGACGTGGCTTACGGCCTGCCCGCCTTGCTCGGTCCGGAGAGCACCCGCAGCGAACACTTCGCCGCCTTCACCCACACCTACCCGAGCTACGACCTCTCCCAGAGCCCGCTGCTCGACCTCACCCACGCCGTGGGCATGACCTTGGCGCAGCCGTCGACGAGCGACCTCTTGGCGCTGCTGGACACGGAACTGCGCGACCATCCCGAGGACGTCGCCGCGAGCATCGACGCCGGCTTGCTCGGTGACGCCCTGGGCGACGCCCATCCAGAGGCCGTGCTGCCCGCGGACTCCGAGTTCTGGGACGACTTCATCCAGGTCGGCCAGGGCATCGCGCAGGAGCCGGGCATGCTCGAGGCGCTGCTGCGCGCCTTCGCCGATCCGCGCACGGCCCGCCTGGGCCAGATCTACGCCGAGATGATGCGCCACCGCGACATCGTCGACTACGACCACTCGAACATGAACCGAGTGCTGACGGATCAGGACTGGACCGATCCTGTCGATCGCACTCGCCCCGACGTCGCGGGCAACCGCAGCCTCTTCCTGCGCACCGTCGCCATCATCCACGACCTCAACCACGCGCGCATCTGCAACAAGGAGGGGGCGCGCCTGGTCATGTCGCTGCCGATCATCGGCGACGTGACCGTGCCCTTCCTCTCCTATCACGAGTGTGAGCTGCTCGAGATCGACGACGTGGCCAAGGAGTACGCCCGGGCGATCATCGGGCGCTCGCACATCGTGCTCAAGAGCGCGCTCTTGAACGAGATCCTGCGCCTCGGTGGCCTGGTCGGGCTCGGCGCGGACCAGGTGCTCGAGAGTCAGTCGGGCATCACGGGGCTCACGACCCACCCCACACCCCAAGCCTTGAATCGCCTGGTCTTCGCGCCGCGCACGCCCTTCTTGACCAGCTTGATCGACCCGCCACGCACGCGCGACGGACAGGTGGTGGAGACCCGCCACGACCCCGTCATCTTCGCCTGGGAGCGCAAGTTCCGCTTCTGCGGCGAGGAGCTGGTCACCCCCGGCGCACCCTGCACGGCCGGCGTGACGGCGCAGGAGGTGACCTTCTACGAGGCCATGGCGCCGCTGATCCGGGCCTTCGACGATTACGACCGCGGCACGGAGGGGCGCTACCTCTTCAGCGAGCTCATCAGCGCCCTGAACCTGCATTTCCCTTCGCATGACAGCGACTGGACGCAGGAGCGCGATTCCTCGGCGCCCGCCTTCGCGCACCAGGACGGCGTCGTGCGCTACGAGCCCATCCTGTCGGCGCTCTTCGCCGGCTGCCTCGACGACGCCTCCGGACGCTGTCGCCCCGATCACGTGGGACAGCTGCTCACCCGCACGGCCCAGCTCCTGCGCTCGCTCGAGTCGATCGAGGTGCGCCCAGGCGTCGACGGCCTGAGCGTGATGGCCTCGGCCACGGAGGAGCTGCTCGACCCGACGAAGAATCCGAGCCTCGCGGATCGCAGGGGCGCGACGCATACGCGCACGAATGGTGGCAGCCGCAGCCCCAATATCACGCCCATCTACCTGCTGCTCGACAGCCTCTCGGGCATGGACCGCGCGTGGGCCGCCGCGCCCGACCGCCACACGCGCTGGCTCTCGGCCCGAAGCGCGATGGTGGATCAGATGCTGACGGCGACGCACGTCTCCGGCAGCTATCGCTTCCAGAACGCGCGCATGCTCGCCGCCCTGCGCATCCTCCTGCCCTTCCTCGAGCAGCGCATCGCGGCGCATCGTGACGCGCGTGACTTGGAAGCCTGGTCGGCGAGCCTGGACGACCGGCTCGAAGCGTCCCTGGGCTCGGCCGTGGGCTCCGCGAGTTTCCGCTTCCTCGACGCCATCCAACGGGATCCCGAGGCCAAGGACGCGCTCTCGAACCTGGCCTCCTATCTGGTGGACGAGGCCGCGAGCAACGACAACTTCCGCACGTCGCTGGTCGCGGGCGCCGATCTGATGCAGGTGCTCGGGGACGACGTCGACATGGTGCCGCTGCTGCACGCCCTGGCGCCCGGCCTGGCCACGGGCACGGACGAAGCGGTCGCGGGGGGTCCGGCGCCGGAGGTGCGCGGCGCGGCCCTGGATCGCACGCTGGATCTGCTGCGCGCCGTCGACCGCGTCGACGAACACCACACGCTCTCACGAGTGCTTCAGAACCTCGTCTCCTTGCCTGACGACTCCAGCGAAGAGACACCCCTGGAGGTGATGATCGACGTCGCCGCCGAAGTGAACCGCGCCGAGCCTGGTCTGAGCGGACCGCTCTCCGCCGAGGACGGCGCCGACGTGCTCGGGGTCACGCACGACTTCTTCACCTCGGAGGATCGCGGCCTCGAGCGCATCTACCGTGTGATCCAGAACCGCGAGCTCGCACCCTGATGCGGCGCCACGACGCCGCCTCGGGCGGCCGCATCCTCCTGGCGCTCGTCTTCTCGGGTCTCGCGACGCTCACGTCGCCGAGCCTCGCCCACGCCGGTGGCCTGTACCTGACGGATCGTGGCGTGCGCCCCATGGGCCGGGGCTTCGCCTTCACCGCCGGCGCCGACGACCCGGGGGCGATCTGGTACAACCCCGCCGCCCTCACCGGCCAGGGTCGTCAGCTGCTCTTCGACGCCAGCATGACCTTCTTCCGCGCCAGCTACGCGCGCGTGGACGCCGGTGGCAACCAGCTGACCAGTGTCTCGCCCAGCGCTGCGCCCATCCCGATCCCCATGATCGGCTACGTGGACGACCTGGGACGCGACGACTTCGCCTTCGGCGTCGGCATCCTCGCGCCCAACTCCGTGCTCTTGAAGTGGCCGAACGGCGTCGACGCCAGCGGTCACGACTGCGATCCGACCGAGCCGGGCTGCGAGGCCGCGCCGCAGCGCTACTCGCTCTACAACATGGACGGCTCCGCGCTGCTGCACATCGTGGCGGGCGTGGCCTACCAACCCGTACCTTGGCTCTCCATCGGCGGCGGCCTGCAGCTGATGGTCGGTAGCTTCCAATCCGAGGTCGCGCTCAGCGCGTGTGACCGATTCATCTGCACGCAGCCCGAGAACCCGGAGTGGGACGCGGTGGCGCGCATCCGCTTGAGCCCGGTCGTGGAGCCCGGTCTGCAGTTCGGTGTGCTGGCGAAGTTGGAGCACGTGCGCATCGGCGCGTCCGTGTTGTATTGGCCCCACGCCATCCGCGGTGACGCGCAGATCGACGTGCGCCTGCCCAGCGCGCCCCTCTTCGACGGCGCCCGCCTCGACGGCAATCGCGCCTACGTCCGCCTCGACTTCCCGCTGACCCTGCGCGCCGGCGTGGAGGTTCGTCCCGTGGACTCCGTGCGCATCGAAGGGGACGTGAGCTTCGAGGGCTGGAGCTCGCAGCACGCCGTCACCATCCGGCCCGAGAACGTCTGGATCCGCGACGCCATCGCCATCGGCGACTATCAGGTGGGCGAGGTGAGCATCTCGCGCGAGATGCGCAACGTGCTCACCGTGGGCCTCGGGGTGGAGGCCGATGTGCGCTCGAACAAAGCGCTCAGCCTGCGCGGCGGGCTCTCCTACAGCAATTCGAGCTTCGACTCGGCGCACCTGACGGCGCTCACCCTCGACTCGAACAAGCTCAGCGTCGGCCTCGGCGCCAGCGTGCGCATCGGCGACGCGGTCTTCCTCGACATCTCCTACGCGCACGTCTTCATGAACAACCTGGTGGTCACGGACAGCGCGGTGCAGCAGGCGAACCCGATCCGCCCACCCGCCACGGGCACGGAGCCGACCACGGGCCCCGTCTACGTGGGCAACGGCCGCTATGCCATGGAGGCCGACATGGTCGGTCTGGGCGTGCGCTGGACGGGTCGCCCTCCGGCTTCGGCGGAGACAGAGACGAGCGCCACGGAGACGAGCGAGAGCGCAGAGGCCGACGACGAAGACGAGGCGAGGAACGCGCAAGCGCCGAGCGACGACGACGTCCCCGAGGAGACGGCGCCCTCGTCCACGACGACGCCCGAACCGGCTCCGACCCAAGGCGATGTCCCCTGGTACTACCAGGGCGGACGACGCTGAGCGTCCGCCGCGAAATAAACTGATCGCCTTCCTGCGTCGAGGCGCCCCGCTCGCAAGGCGCGAGGAGCGAGCATACCGGGGGTATGTGAGCGACGAGC
>JAACVI010000118.1 GCA_009992505.1 Myxococcales bacterium | reverse complement strand
GTGTTCGCGGTCATGGGTCGCGTCATGCGTCCTCTTCTACTTCTGGCGGGTCGCCCGAGGTCTCGTGGAGCTTGCCTCCTTCGAGCCGCACGACGCGGTCGGCGCGGGCGATGGTCTCGAAGCGGTGGCTCGCGATCAAGAGGGCGTGTCGACCGGCGAGCGCGTCGATGGTCTCGCCAAGGCGTGCCTCGGTCTCGGCGTCGAGCGCCGCCGTGGGTTCGTCGAGGATCAACAGTGGTGCACCGGCGTAGAGCGCGCGCGCGATGCACAGGCGTTGTCGTTCGCCCGCCGACAGCTCCCGACCATCCGCGCTGAGGATGCTCTCGTAGCCCGCGGGCAGCTTGCGGATGAAGGCGTCGGCCCCCGCCTCTCGCGCCGCCTGCGCCACGCGCTCGGCGTCGGGCTCGAGCTCGGCCAGAGCGATGTTGCTCGCCACGCTGCCGCGAAAGAGCGCCGCCTCCTGGCCCACGTAGCCCACACTCCGTGGCAGGTCGTCCCCGCGCACGCTGGAGACATCCACGTCGTCGACGCACACGCGCCCCGAGCTCGGCGCCAAGAGCCCCGCCGCGATGCGCAAGAGCGTGGACTTGCCCACGCCGGACTCGCCCACCAGCGCCACGGACTCGCCGGCCCTCAGCTCCAGATCCACCCCATCCAGCACGGGCGCCGCTCCATCCGTGCCGGAAACCGTGGGCCAGGAGAAGTGGACGCCCTCGAGGCGCAAGGAGCGCTGCATCGCGGGTAGGGCGTCCTGACCCTGCGCCACCGTCGTCAGGGGCAAGTTCTCGAGCTCTTCCAGGCGGTCCAGGGAGGCCAGGCCCGAGCTCAGGGCGTGCACTGTCTGGCTGAGACCCCGCACCGGCCGGTAGATCAGGAGCAGCGCCGCCACCAGCGAGATCCAGGTCTGGGGCGAGAGTTCGCGGTCGACCGTCACGGCCGCCACCAGCGCCAAGGAGGCGGCGATCGCGCCCGCCAGCTGGGTCGTGGGGCCCACGAGGGCCATCAATCGGCCCGAACGCATGGCCGCCTCGCGCACGCGCGCGGTGCCCTGGTCGAAGCCCGCGCGTCGTCGTGCCGCCGCGCCCGCGCTGCGGATGGCGCCGACGTGGGCGGCGTCCTCCCCCGCCCGCGCCGCCAGATCGGCCTGCGTGCTCAGGGAACGACGCTGCGCCTTTCGAGCCAGCCGGGCGAGCCGCGTCGTCGACAGGGCCACCAGAGGCAGCGTCACCAGGCCGATGGTGGCCAGTAGAGAATCCAGTCGGAAGGCCAAGATGGCGAGCCCAGTCGCCACCGCGACATTGTTGACGGTGCCCGCGACGCCCAGCGAGAGCACCATGCGCACCGCCTGAACTTCGTACGCGATGCGTGCCCCGAGCTCGGCCGCGGAGCCCGGGGCAGCCCGGCCTAGGTCGCGGCCCAGCACGCGCTCGTGGAGTCGCGTGCGAAGCGCCGCGAGGATGTCCTCCTCGATGCGCAGCATACGCATGCTGCCGGCGTAGCTCGCCAGGGCGCGCACCAGTCCGACCCCGAGCAGCCCGAACGCGAGCGTCAGGACGGCGGCCCGGGAGTTCTGGTGGAGGGCCACATAGAGCGCCGAATCCATGGAATTCGGTTGAAAAATCAGCTGGATGGCGGGTCCCGCGGCCCAGGCGAAGAAGGCCGTGCAGGCTCCCCCGACGCCCGCCATGGCGAGCACGAAGAGGGCCCCTCCGAGATGCGGCCGCAGCAGGTCGAGGGCGCGCCAGAGGGTCGCCTTCGGCGCCGTCACTCGGGCCTCCACGGGAGCCTCGCTGGAACCCTCCGACTTCTTCACTGTCGCAACAGACCTGTTCAAGTCCGAAATCGTATCCATATTGGGCGAGATGTCTCCCAAGCCCTCACAACCGACTCCACCCCGACAGCAGCGGCGTCCCGCACGTTCCGCAGATGGCGAGGGTTCAGCTTCCCCGGTCGGCACGGCATGTGCAAGCCAAGTGGAGCTGAGTCGTCCCCAAGCCTCCAAAGGCGCCAAGGTCGACTCCGAGGGAATAGAAACCCGCCCCTCCGCCGTTGGGGAAGGCGGGCAGTCCGAAGCGAGAAGGCGTATGACCATGGTAAAGCAAGCAGTAGCGGAGCGTGACGACGAGCAAGAGGAGCGTGAAGAGCTCCCCACGCTCGAGGTCAACGCGGTCGAGCCCAGCCCGCTGCAGCTCGAGAGAGCCAAGAAGGAAGCCGAGAAGGCCCTCAAGGATCTCGAGCGTCAAGGTGGAGGCGATTCCACGCTCTCCCGCTACTTCCGCGAGATGGCCTGCCACCGGGTGCTCACGCCGGCCGAAGAGATCGAGGCGGCGCAGCGCGTGGAGCGCCTCGAGATTGGCTTCTGGGAGGCGCTCTTCGCCTATCCGGCCTGCTTCGAGACCGTCGCCACGGTGATTGAGGCCTTCGCCGAGGAGAGCCCCGAGGATCTGGCCGGCATGCGCAAGCTCGCCAAGAGCGCCCGTCGCGGCAAGCTCGGGACGCGCCAGGAAGTGCGCTGGAACGAGGCGGCCACCAAGCTGGCCACGCATATGCGCGCCATCGACGGCGATCGCATCTACGTGCAGCAGTCTTACAAGGCTGTGCACCGCCTCGCCGGTGAGTTCGCCGAGGAGCGCGACATGGTGGGCGACGAGGTTCGCATCACCTCGTCCTTCCGCAAGTACCTGCAGGGCGTCGAGCGCGCCCAGCGCGCCCAGCAGCGCGCGAAGAACCGCTTTGTGGCCGCCAACCTGCGCCTCGTGGTCTCCATCGCGCGTCGCTACAACCGTGGCCGTCTTCCCCTGATCGACCTGATTCAGGAGGGCAACATCGGCCTGATGAAGGCCGTGGAGCGCTTCGACCACAACCGTGGCTACCGCTTCAGCACCTACGCTTCGTGGTGGATTCGCCACGCCATCAGCCGCGCCCTCGCGGACAAGGGCCGAGCCGTGCGCATCCCCGTGCACATGCTCGACACCTACAACCGCGTCGCCCGCGCCACGCAGGCGATCGCGACCCGCACCGGCATGCAGCCCACGCCCGAGCAGCTCGAGAAGGAGACCGGCATCGCGGCCGACAAGCTCGAGAAGATCAAGGGCTACTGGGCCGAGACCCCGTTCTCCCTCGACCGCCCCGTCAACGACGAGGACGGCCGGAAGTTCATCGACTTCCTCGAGCAAGAGGACGTTCCGACCCCCTACGAGCAGCTCGTCAGCCGCAAGTGGTGCGACGAGGTGCAGCGTCTGCTCGACACCTTGACGCCCATGGAGGCCCGCATCCTCCGCTGGCGTTTCGGCCTCGACAACGAGGACGAGCTCACGCTCAAGGAGATCGGCGACAAGTACAACCTCTCCCGCGAGCGCATCCGTCAGCTCCAGGAGCAGGCTCTGGGCAAGATCCGCCGCCAGATTCGTCAGTAATCGGCGCGGGGGCCCTTTGGCCCACAGCGAAGAAGCCCGGTCGGGAAGCACCCCCTCTGGGCTTCGACGCGTCTGGAGCATGCCGTCGCTGGAGCACGCCGCCGCGCACGGCGGCTACGACTCATTCCTGATACAGATTGCCGGCGATGGCGCGCGCGATGTCGTCCGCGAGCTGCCGCGCGGCGCCATGGTGACCGCGCACGCCGTTGGCGACGAAGCTGAAGCAGACGGTCTCGGAGGGCGTGGGCCCGAGCACGTAGCCCGAGAGCGCGATGGCGTCGTCCAATGTGCCCGTCTTGGCGCGGACGATGCGCGGTCGAGGCAGGTCTCGAAGCCGGGAGTGGAGGGTGCCGTCGAGGCCCGCGATCGAGAGCTGCGACACGAATTCGGGGCGCACGGACGGATCGAGGTAGGCCGCGCGCAGGATGGCGACGAGGTGGGCCGGGGCGATGTGGTTTCCGTCGAACAGGCCGGAACCGTTGATGATCTCCGCACCCGGGGGCGCGCCGATGCGGGTCAAGAGGCGCTGGATCACCTGTACGCCCGCGGCGGAGGTGCCCGGCTGATGGGCCTCGGCGCCCAGCACCTTGAGCACCATCTCGGCGACGAAGTTGTCGCTGTACTTGCCCATCTGCTTGAGCACCTCGGACAAGGGCCCGCTCTCGTGCGAGGCCAGGAGCGGAAGGCCCGAGACGTCGCCTCCGAGGGTGACCTCTCGACGCCCCCGGATCCCCGTGCGCGCCAGGGCTTCGGCCATGGCATAGCCTGCGTGGGCCAGCGGCTCCTCCACCCGCCGCCGGTAGCCGACCCCGAGGATGCCCATGGGCACGCTGCCCGAGAGCGTCAGCGCCAGGCGGTGATCGTTCGTGGGCGCCTGACTCGCGATCACGCGCGGCGCGCCCGATTCGGTGGTGGTCACGCCGCCGCGCACGTCGAAGTATCCCGCGCCCGCCAGCCGCACCTGCGCCGGGGCACCCACGGTCGCACCGGGCAGGACCCGCAGCACGAAGCTCGCCCGATCCACCGCCAGCGCGCCCACCGCAGCGCGGAAGGACGCCATCTCGCCCGGCTGCTGATCGAAGGCCGGAGGCAACAGCTCGTCGTCGAAGTAGCTGCCGTCGACCACCACATGATCCACCGCGTGGACGCCACGGTCGGCGAGGTCCTCCGCCAGATCCACCAGATCGCTCATGCGGAGCGTCGGATCGCCCTGACCACGGATCACCAGGTTGGCGACGCGCCCGTCCTCGATGTGTCCGTACACCGCTGTGCGCATGCGAAAGTCGGGGCCCAGCTCGAAGAGCGCCGTGGCGGCGGTTAGAACCTTCATGTTCGACGCGGGATTGAGCGCCAAGTCACCGTGATTGCTGAAGAGTGGCTGGTCACTCTCGACGCGCTGAACCAGCACCCCCACGTGATCTCCGAGGTCCGCCGTGCGCACGAGGTCCGCCAGGCGACCCGCCAAGGCGGCGTCCGAGGGGGCCCCTCGCTGGGCCGAGAGAGGCCAGGCGAGCAGGAGACTGAGGAGCGCGAGGGAGGCGGCGAGGGTTCGGCGTCGAGACATGCGCAGGCACGCTAGCCACGGCATCGGGTCCTGCACAAGCCGCGCCCCCCTTTCGGTTGCTGGCGAGTGACCCTATAAGGGTGACCCCGGGAGGGTCGAGTGCTCACCGGGAAAGTCCATCCGCGGGTCGATCCCGCGCCAACCGCATTCAGGAGCTCCCATGAAATTCGAACTCGCCCCGCTTCCCTTCGCCATCGACGCCCTCGCGCCCGCCATGAGCCAGGAGACCCTGGAGTATCACTACGGCAAGCACCACGCCGCCTACATGGCCAACCTGAAGGGCGCCCTCGAGGGCACCCCCGAGGCCGACAAGAGCCTCGAGGACATCATCAAGAGCGCCAGCGGTGGCGTCTTCAACAACGCCGCGCAGGTCTACAACCACAGCTTCTTCTGGCAGAGCCTCAAGCCGGGCGGCGGCGGGGATCCCACGGGTGACGTGGCCAAGATGATCAACCGGGACTTCGGCAGCGCGGCAGCCTTCCGGGAGCAGTGGCAGAAGGCCGGCGCGTCCCAGTTCGGCTCGGGCTGGGTCTGGCTCGTGCTCGAGGACGGCAAGTCCAAGATCGTCACCACCAGCAACGCCGCGAACCCGCTGACCACCAACGCCACGCCCCTTCTGACCTGCGACGTCTGGGAGCACGCCTACTACATCGACTACCGCAACGGTCGCGGCGGCTTCCTCGCGGCGTTCACCGACAAGCTCCTGAACTGGGACTTCGTCGCCAAGAACCTGAAGAACGCCGGCTGAGGTCGACGTCGCTGCCGTGATCGCGCCGCGCTCGCTCCCGAGGCCCACGTGTACTAGGTTCGCGCCGTGATTCTGCGTGACCCGGTTCATGGTCTGGTGGCCTTCGAGGGCGAGGACGAGACGCTGATCGAGCGCCTCTTGCGGGCGCGTGAGGTGCAGCGCCTGCGAGGTGTGAAGGCGCTGGGGTTGACCTCGTTGGTCTTCCTCGGCGCCGAGCATTCACGCTTCGGCCACGCCCTCGGCACGGCCCACGTGATGGTGCGGCTTCTCGAGCGCATTGGGCGCGTCGAGGGCGAGCTGCCCATGGACATGCGGGTGGACGCGTCGGCGCGGGCGGACGCGCTGGCGGCGGCCATGCTCCACGATCTCGGGCACGGTCCCTTCTCCCACCTGTTCGAGGAGATCCTGCCCGGCGCCGTGCCACACGAAGAGTGGACCACGCGTATCCTGCGCGATCCCGAGACGGAGATACACGCGGCGCTCGAGGCGCACTCCGACGGCATGGCGGAGCGTGTCGCCGGTCTGCTCGAAGGTCAGCACCGCCTGGGCTACCTCGCCCGCGCCGTCAGCGGCACCCTGGACGTCGATCGCGCAGACTACCTGCTGCGCGACAGCTACATGACGGGCGTGCGCTACGGCCTCTACGACCTGGACTGGCTCCTGCGCGCCCTGGCCTTCGCTCAGGCGCCGGGCAACCAGGAGTGGGTGCTGGCCATCGATGGGCGTAAGGGGCTGCCGCCGATCGAGAGCTTCTTCCTCGGTCGGCAGTTCATGTACGATCAGGTCTATCATCACAAGGCCACGCGCGCGGCCGAGGCGCTGATCCGCGGCCTCTTCGTGCGCCTCGCCGAGCTGATCCTGGACGGCCGCGAGCCGGCCCGGACGCCCATGGCTATCCGCGCGGCGGCGCGCCACGAGCCCGTCGCCTTGAGCGATTACCTGGCCCTCGACGACGTCTTGATCCTGTCCTGCCTGGCCGATTGGGAGCACGCCGACGATCCCATCCTGGCCGATCTGGCGCGTCGCTTCCGCGCGCGCGCCCTGCCCAAGACCTTGCCCTTGCCCGCGTCCGACCCGAGCGTCTGGGGCCTGGCCCGAGAGCGCGCGGAGCAGGTGGCGCGGGACGCCGGTCTGCGACCCGATCTGAGCGTCTGGCTCGACGTCCCTCACGACACGCCCTTCGCCGAACCCGACGGCGACGGCCCCGACGGCCTGTGGGTGCGTATTCGTCACCAGCCCGTGAGGCGGCTCGGCGAGGCCTCGTTCCTGCTCGGACACCTCAAGAACGCCCGCATCGATCGACCCCGACTGATCTTCCCCGCCGAAGTGCGCGCCGACGTGCGCTCGGCCATGCAAGGGATCTTGCCATGACTTCTCGCCTCTCGGCCCTGATCTTGGCGTCGATGATCGCGGGCTTGGCGGCGCCTGCCGCCGGCCAGGTTCACGCCGAGCTCCGGCCCGACAGCGTGGGCGCGCCCTACCGCTACGTGCTCGAGCTCGTGACCGATGGCGACGCCGTCGACGTCGTCCTCGATCGACGGCTGCTGAGCCTGCGCGTGGAGGTGGAAGGCCGGCGACGCCCGCTGACCTGTCGTCATCCCGCGGCGCCCCGGCGCGTGTCGACCGAGCGCGTCGTGCACCTCGACTCGAGCTCGAGCCGTGTCGCCGAGTGGCTGGACCTGAGGATGTACTGCGCCGGCGCCGCGCTCGATGCCTTGCGCGCGGGAGGGAACGTCGAGGCTCGCTACGGCTTTTCGCGCGGCAGTCGCCAGCGGTGGGTCGCGAAGGCCGCGGAGGGACGACCCGTGGCTCGGCTCGACCTGCCGGAGTTCGCGCTGACACCCGTCACGCCCGTCGAGCCCGCCGAAGCACCCGTTCGCGTCGTGCTCGCCTCAAGCACGGCGACCGTGGATCGCGCGCCGACCTTCCGTCTGAGTCTGCGCAGCGACGGCCCCACGCGCATCGTCTACGCGCGCGACGACCTCTACGGCTTCCACGTGAAGGGACCGCTCGGTGAGGTCGACTGTGGTCCAGACCGAGTCGAGATCTCTCCCATCGTCGACTTCTACCAGCGCCTGCGTGGAAGGCGCGGGAGCTCCGCCCGTGTGGACAGCGCCCAAGCCTGTCCGGAGGCCTTCTCCGTGGCCGGCGTGTACGAGGTGACGCCCACCATCGACCTCATCTACGGCGGCGAGCGCTACGACCTCGACGCCGTGACCGGCCACTTCGAGGGCGTCCCCGCGTTGCTGCGCGTGGTGGGTGGCCCGTACGTGACGCATCCGGTGGAAGGACACGAGACGCCATGAACGACCCGCTCGCACGCCGGTTGGCTTCCGCCGCGCTCGGTGTCGGGCTGCTCGCGCTCGTGATCGCGGGCTGGGCCGTGCGCCTCGGCTATCGCTACCTCGAGGAGGTGCAGCAGGTCGGGCAGACGGTCGAGACGCTGCTCAGCGCCAGCAGCCGTGCACCCGACGTGCCCTTGAATCCGCCGCCGCTCCAGCTCGATACGGGGGAAGAGTAGGGCGGCGCAGGGCTTCGCTGACCATGGGCGCCAGCGACTCCGCATATCTGCCTCCACACCTTTGGACGTTGCGACAAGTGCGCTAGTCGCGATAATCCCACGCATGGCGAAGATCCTCGTCGTGGACGACCAGCGCAACATGCGCACCACGCTGTCGATGATGCTCTCCGGCGCCGGTCACGAGGTGTCGGAGGCCGAAGACGGTGAGGTCGCGTGCGAGCGTGTGACGGCGGAGTGCTACGACCTGGTGCTCACGGACCTGAAGATGGGCGCCACCGACGGCATGGAGGTGCTGCGCAAGACCCGTGAGATCTCGTCGACGACCGAGGTCATCGTGATGACGGCCTTCGGCACCATCGAGAGCGCCGTCGAGGCCATGCGCGTCGGCGCCTACGACTACATCCAGAAGCCGTTCACCGAGGACGCGCTGCTGATGAAGGTGCAGAAGGCGGTGGAGAAGCGGCGCCTGGTGGGCGAGGTGCACGCCATGGCCGCGGAATTCCGCGAGCGCTACCACTTCGAGAACATCATCGGGCGCTCCGAGGCGGTGCGAGAGGTGCTCGGGCGCATCATGCGCATCGCGCCCACCGACGCGACGGTGTTGATCACGGGCGAGAGCGGCACGGGCAAGGAGCTGGTCGCCAAGGCCGTGCACGCCAACTCGTCCCGCTCCGACAAGCCCTTCATCACCATCAACTGCGCGGCAATCACCGAGACCTTGCTCGAGAGCGAGCTCTTCGGGCACGTGCGTGGCGCCTTCACCGGAGCCGTGAGCGCGCGCAAGGGGCTGTTCGAGGAGGCCAACGGCGGCACCTTCTTCTTCGACGAGATCGCCGAGACCCCGCCTTCGCTCCAGGCCAAGCTCCTGCGGGCGATTCAGGAAGGCGAGATCCGTCGCCTCGGGGACAACAAATCCATCCACGTCGACGTGCGCCTGATCGCGGCCACGAACCAGGACCTGATGGAGTCCATCAAGGACAAGCGATTCCGCGAGGACCTCTACTATCGCCTCAACGTCGCCCGCTTCGTGCTGCCTCCGCTGCGCGAGAGGCGCGAGGACATCCCGCTCCTGGCCGAGCATTTCCTGGTCAAGTACGGCGCCAAGATGCGGCGCCGGGCGAAGCTCGGGGACGGCGTGCTCGATTTCCTGCTCGGCTATCCCTACCCGGGCAACATCCGCGAGCTCGAGAACCTGATCGAGCAGGGCGTGGCCCTCGTCGTCGACGGCGTGGTCACGCTGGACGACATCATCCCGCTGGAGCTGCGAGGCACGGAGCACGGCACCTCGCGCGGAGGGCGCTCCCTGGCCGAGGTCGTCGACCGGGCCGAGCGGGAGGCCATCGAGGCCGTGCTCCAGGACGTGGACGGGAACAAGGAGCGCGCGGCGGAGGTTCTGGGCCTGAGTTCCACGACGCTCTGGCGCAAGATGAAGCGCCTCGACGTCGTGTGGCCCTGAGGATCCGGGGTCTGGCCCTGAGGATCCGGGCTGCCGCGAGGCCAGCCGAGCGTGGCGGTTTGGCGGAGATGCCTTGCAAGGTTGAAACGGGATTGCACCGGCGAAGGGCCGTGCTGTCCTGAGAGCGGCCAATATTACGTCAAATCAGGCCGTTCGCGAGCGCGAATGGGTCGGAATGGCGTTTGCATGGATTAGGGACATGCCTACGCGCGTGTTGATCGTTGACGACGAAGACAATCACCGCCGCACCCTTGGGATCGGCCTTCGTCTCGAGGGCTGGGTGGTCGAGGAAGCCGCCGACGGGGAGGCCGCCTTGGCTCTGCTCGAGCACGCGACCGTGGATGTGGCCATCGTCGACCTGATGATGCCGGGCATCAACGGGCTCGATCTGGCGCGTCGGCTGCGTTTCCGCGCACCGGGCGTGAAGGTCGTGCTCACCAGCGCCTACCACCTCTCCGAACGGCAGCTCGAACGCGCCGGCGTGGGCGCCATCGGCTTCGTGCCCAAGCCCTACGATCTGCCCGACCTCGTGCGCTTCCTTCAGGAGAAGCTGGCGCAACCCGCGGCCGCGCAAGCCTAGCCTTCTGGGCGCAGCACGCTCGCGACGCAGAGCGCTGACGACCACGGCCGGTTGGGCTGATATGCTCGCGCCACCATGGTCGCACATATCCGCATTGGAGACATGCTGGTCGCCGCGGGCTTCGTCACCGAGGCACAGGTCACCGAGGCCCTCGCTCGTCAGAAGGAGACCGGACGACGTCTGGGCGCCGAGCTGATCGAGATGGGCTTCGTCAGCGAGGTCCAGTTCACGCAGGTGCTGTCGAACCAGCTCTCGATTCCCTGGGTCTCGCTGAGCCACGTGCAGTTCACGCGCGAGCTGCTCAACCTGCTGCCCGCGTCTCTGGCCCAGGTCCACGTCGTGGTGCCGATCTACATCCGGCACGTGAGGCGCGCGGGCGACACGCTCTTCGTCGCCATGCAGGATCCCACCGACGAGACCGCGCTGGCCGAGGTGGTGGCGGCCACGAACATGCCCGTGAAGCCGATGGTCGCGCCACCCACGGAGATCCAGAACGCCATCCGCGTCTACTACCTCGGGACACGTGCAAGACGTGCCGAGCCGGCGCCCGCGGAGGTCGCGGCGCCCGCGCGCAAGGCGCCGCCCAAGCCTCCTCCCAAGGCGGCTGCGAAGCCTGCCGCGAGTGAAAACGTCGAGGCGACGCCCGAGGCGGCCGCGCCGGCCGCAGCCTCCGAGGTCGAGCCGGAGGCGCCGGTGACCGAGGCGGCCGTGGCGAAGTCAGCGGCACAACAGGAGCCGGCCGAGGCGCCGACCGAGGCGCCCGCCAGCAAGGACGAGGCCTGGTCGAAGCAGGCCAGGCCGAAGAAGCAGCATCAGGCGCAAGCCCGACCGCGAATGATCACGCTGACGCTGCTCGATGGAACCACCGTGCGCCTGCCCGCACCCGGCGGCGGTGGCGGCCGCGCCGTCGAAGAGGAGACCCCCGCGTCGCAGTCGCTCACGGCCCTCGATCTGGTGCGCGCGCTTCAGGCCCGCGCCAAGGGCGAGGACGTGAGCAACGTGTTGCCCGACGACCGCTGGGAGCTGCTCTTCTCGACGCTGCTCACGTTGCTGATCAAGAAGGGCCTGGTGGCCGATTGGGAGTTCGTCGAGGAGTGGCAGCGCCAGCGCGGCGACTGAGACCGCTCTTCGAAGTCAGTGTCCGGGGGTCGCGTCGGGCTCTCCGCCATCACGCCGCAGACGATCGACCTGAGTCACGACCTCTTCGGCCAGGTCCTCGCCTGCTCGGCCCAGGTCCGATCCCATCTCTCGCGCCTCGGGCGTGGCGGCCACGCGCGTCAGATGCTCCCAGAGCGTGCGGTGACCAAAGGGCACCATGAAGAGCACCCACAGGGTGGCGAGCAGGCCCACGAGCGAGATGGCGACGCGGAAGAGCCGGCGCATCATCCACCCCCTCGCTTGATGCCGTAGCCCCGCATCTTCTTGTGCAGGTTCGTGCGCTCCACGCCGAGCTGCACGGCGGCGCGCGAGATGTTCCACTCGCACTCCTCGAGCGTGCGAATCATGTAGTGCTGCTCCGCCCTCTCGCGATACTCGCGCAGGCTGAGGCGCTCGCCCGACTCGTCGAAGGTCGGGGGCCGCTCCCCCTCCTCGAGGGCCAGCCCACCGCCCGCACCGAGGCGACCCGGATCGGGAAGATCCTCGAGCGTGACGCGATCGCCGCTGAGGATCACCATGCGCTCCACGACGTTCTTCAGCTCCCGCACGTTGCCCGGCCAGGAGCGTCGGGACAGCGCCGCGTAGACCTCGGCCTCGACGGGCTTGTCGCGCAGCCCGTTCTCTCGACAGAAGGCGGTGTGGAAGGCCGACGCCAGCGCGGGCACGTCCTCGGGCCGATCGCGTAGGGCGGGGCTGTAGAGCGGAACGACGTTCAGCCGGAAGTAGAGGTCCTCGCGGAAGCGCCCTTCGGACACCTCCTCTTCCAGGTCCTTGTTCGTGGCCGCGATCACGCGCACGTCGACCGCGATGGGCTTCTCCGAGCCGACGCGGCTGATCTCGCCATTCTGGAGCGCCCGCAGCACCTTCGCCTGCGCGTTCGGGCTCATGTCACCGATCTCGTCCAGGAAGAGCGTGCCCTCCGTCGCCAGCTCGAACATGCCCTTCTTGCGTCCCTGGGCGCCGGTGAAGGCACCTCGCTCGTAGCCGAAGAGTTCGCTCTCGATCAACTCCGCGGGGATGGCCGCGCAGTTCACCTTGATGAAGGCGTTGTCGGCGCGATCGCTCAGCCGGTGCACGGCGCGCGCGATGAGCTCCTTGCCCGTGCCGCTCTCGCCCGTGATCAGCACGCGACCGTTGGTCGGCGCGACCTTCTCGATCTGGGCGAAGAGCTTCCGGATGACACCGCTCTCGCCGATCATCTCGTAGCGGTGGTGCACGTCCGCACGCAGCGCGTCCACTTCGCGCTCGAGCTGCCACGTCTTCAGTGCGTTGCGCACGCTGACCAGCACGCGGTCCCGATCGAGGGGTTTCTCGAAGAAGTCCGTGGCACCGGCCTGCACGGCCGACACCGCCTCCGCCACGGAAGCGTGTCCGGAGACCATCAACACGGGCAAGCGCGCGGTCTCGGGCTGCATGCGAATCTTCGACAAGGCGTCGATGCCGTTCATGCCTGGCAAGCGAATGTCGAGCACGACCAGATCGATGTCCCCGAGCGCGAGCTCGGCCAAGCCGTCCTCGGCGGTGGCGGCTTCGCGAACATTCAGCCCGGCGCCTTCCAGCACCATGCGCAGCGCTCGGCGGATGTTCTTCTCGTCGTCGACGACCAGGATCGTGGCACTCATGGCAGCCGATATAGCATCGCGGGCGTCACGCACCCAGCATGGCGGCGTGTAGCGCGCGCGTGGCCGCGTCCACATCGGCCGCGCGAACGATGGCGCTGAGGCGCAGGGGAGTCATCAAGACGCGCAGGCGACCGATGCCCGCGTCGGCCAGGCTGCGCTCGAAGCGCGTGAAGATCTCGGGTTCACGTGCGCAGTTCCTGCCCACGATCGAGACCACGCCGAGGTCCTCGTCCACCTGCACGCCCGCAGCCCTCAGCGCCACCAGCGTCGCGCTCCAGTCCGGGTGCTCGTCCAGATGCGTGTAAGCGTCGAAGTGCACCGAGTCCGCGACCCAGTCACGCAGCGCGCCGCGCGTGATGGTGTGGGCCTGCTCTCGCTGCGCCGCGCCCGAGCCACGCACCCGCGCCACACCCTTCTTGCCGACCACGGCCCGCGTGCCCTCGTCGTCGCTCGCGCTGTCGCCGATGCGCGTCTCGCCTTCGCTGCCGAAGGTCGAGCGCGCGTGGATGCGGATGCCCGCGCGGCGCGCGAACTCGACGGCCTGCGCGTGCAGCACCTTGGCGCCTACCTCGGCCATCTCCTGCATCTCGTCGTAGGCGAGCTCGGGCAGGTGGCGGGCCGCGGGCACGACCCTCGGATCGGCGCTGTAGACGCCGTCCACGTCGCTGTAGATCTCGGCGCGGTCGGCTCCGAGGGCGGCCGCCATGGCCAGCGCCGTGGTGTCGCTACCCCCGCGTCCCAGCGTGGTGATCTCGCGCTTGTAGCTCATGCCCTGATAGCCGGCGATGATCACCACCTTGCCCAGGGCGAGTTCGTCCTCGACGCGATGGGGTCGCACCTCGATGATGCGCGCGTCGAAGTGACGATCGTTGGTGATGATGCCGCTCTGTGAGCCGGTGAACGAGATGGCCGCCTCGCCGCGCTTCTGGATGGCCATGGAGAGCAGCGCCATGGTGATGCGCTCTCCGGTGGAGAGCAGCATGTCGAGCTCTCTGCGCGGTGGGCTCTCATCGACCTGATGCGCGAGGGCCAACAACGCGTCCGTGGTGCCGCCCATGGCAGAGACCACGACGACCACGTCGTCGCCACGCTGGCGCGCCTTCACGACGCGATCGGCCACGCCGCCGATGCGCTCGACATCGGCCACGGAGCTGCCCCCGTATTTCTGTACGATGATGGTCACCTCTCCTGAGTAGCTCCACCGGCTTTGCGGGTCGAGATTTCGGCGTACAGTGCGCCCGTGCTGAACCCGCCCGACGATGCCGAACGCAGCGCTCGCCTGAGCCAGGCCGAAGAGGAATTCGAGCAGGCCTACCTCGCCGCCGTGGAGCTCGAGGCGGATCGCGCGGCCGCGGCCGAGCTCCGGGTGGAGGCGCTCCCCGCCCTCGACGCGGTGCTGCGCTGGCTGGCGATGGGGCCCGATTCTCCCCACTCCTTGCTGCGCTCCGAGACCCTGGCCATGGGCTCGCTGCTGGGCCGTCGCGCCGCGCGACTGGGCGTCTCTCCGAGCGCCGCGCTCGGGCTCGTGAATGGTCTGCTCGCCCCTCTGCGTCCCTCGAGCCGCGCTCTCTCGGAAGCCGAGCATCCGCTGAGAGCCGTGTGCATGGAGGGCTACGTGGCCGCCGCCGCCGAGCGCAAAGAAGAGCTACGCGGCGCGCACTGGGTCGAGCATGTGCCCATGCTCCCGCTGGCCCAACACGCCATCCTGCTCGTGCTCGAAGGGGAGCGCGACGCGGCGCAGCTGACCGAAGTGGGGGAGCGCTTCGCGCGTGTGCTCTTTCGGGCCGAAGCGCGCGTCGGCTTCATCGATCTCACGGGCTTGCTCGACCCGTCGTCGGCTCGCGCGAGCGCGCTGCTCGGGATCGACGAAGGCGCGCGCACGCTGGGATGTCCCCTCGTCTTCTCCGGCGTCGACGCCAGCTGGCAGGCGGCTTTGACGGAGGTGGGCGCGGACTTCGATCTGCTGCGCGTGGCGCCCAGCTTCTCGCAGGGGCTCGAGGACACTCTGGCGCTCGTGGACTGTCAGATCAGACGCTTCGGCGGTCTCACGGCCGCGTTGCGACGTCTGCGCCGTCAGTAGGCTTGCTCGACCGCGGCGGCGGCGGGCTGGTCGCGATTCGCCGGACGGCGGCTGCTCCGATTCGCTCCGGACTCCATGCTGTCGAGGCGCAAGAGCTCTCGGCGGGCCGCGTCTGCCGTGGCGCTGTAGCTCTGAGCTCGACTCACCCAACGTCGGGCCGCGCTCAGCTGTCCGAGGCGGCGATAGCAGTCGGCCGCCTCCATCATGGCCTGGGGCGCCTGGCCGTAACCAGGGAAGCGACGAAGCAAATCCTCGTAGCGGGTGAGCGCCGGACCACACGAACCGCCGGCGCGGTAGCTCTGGGCGATGTGATGCAGCGCGCTCGGGACCAGGCTGCGGGCGTCCGGGGAGGGTGCCGTCACCACCCGATCGAGCTCGTCGATGGCGCCGGGGTAATCGCGGGACCGGTAGCGAGACAGGCCTCGCTCGTAGGTCTGGCGGTCGCCGACCGCGGCGGAGTCGTCGAGGGCGGCGGCGGCCATGGTCAGGCTCGGCAAGACATTGGCGCTTCGGGCGGAGGACGCGCTGGACCCCATGGATGGGCTGGGCGCACGCCCGCGGGCTGAGGAGGGAGCCGCGGCTGCGGGCGGCGCCATGGCCATCGGCGCGCCGGCGCTGGCTCGCATCGGGGCGGAGGCGTGGGCCGCGGACGGCTCCGCTTGCTCCAAGACCGGCGCAGGCGCGTCGGCGTTGGCATATCCCATCCCCTCGCCAGCTGCGTTGTCAGCCACGGCGCCTTGGGCTTCCGGCGCGGCTTCTTCGTTCGCGCGCGCCTCCTGCGCTTGGGGACGCCACGCGCCCAGACCACCGGTGGTCGGGGGCGCGGCCTCGGCCTCGGCCAGACCGTCTGTGTCGTCCGCCGCCCCCGCGCTGGGCGCCGCGGCGCCGCCGCTCCGCGGTGCAGGGCTGGTGTGGGCCGCTCGACGTTCGAGGCTCGCCGAGGCTTGCCCCGGGCGCGCGCGCGGACCCTCCATCCACTGGGAAGGCGCGGCGCTCGGCGCGGTGGGCAGGGCCTCACCGTCGGGCTCGAGGGCCACGACCGTGTCGCCCGCGGCACCCACGGGTTCGTGGCGCGACGGCAGGTACCAGATGCCCAACGCGGCCACCAAGAGCGTCAGCGTAGCCATGGCCACCTGAGGCCCCGCCACGAAATCGCGCAGGCGTCGCACCAGGCTGGCCAGAGAACCGTCGGCCTTGGCCTCGACCGCCGGCGTCAGCCCATGCCCGACGTTCGCCAGTTCCTGATGCACGGCAGCCATCACGCGCTGGTCGAAGTTGGCGCTCGGCTCCTCGACGGGTAGGGCGGCCGCCAGCGCGAGCCCCTGTTCGAGCCGCGCCAGGTGGTCCGCGCAACCTTCGCAAGCCTGCGCCGCGGCGCGCAGGGCCGTCGCTTCGTCTGCTTCGAGCTCGTCGTAGAGCAGGTCGAGGAGCTGCTCCCGAGTCGCGACGCAATCATGGTGGGCGGAGGTCACAATCAATCCTAGGCGGGCTTTCGAGCATAATCGCGATGCTCCTCGAGTGCCTCCGTGAGGCGTTCGAGGGCGTAGCGCATACGACTCTTCACAGTGTTCTCAGGCACGCCGACCACTTCGGCGATCTCGCGGAAGCGCATCCCCTCCACCTGACGCAGCAGGAAGACCTCGCGCTGGTCGTCGGGCAAGGCCTCGACCGCGGCGGCGATTTGGCCACGGAGACCTTCGGAGGCGGCGGCCCGGTCCACGCCCGGCGCGTCCGAGGCGATGCGTTCGACCAAGGGTGCGCCGCTCTCGGCGCCAGGCACGCTGGCGTCGAGGGAGCGGTGTCGCCGGTGGCTCATGCGGCGCCCGTGGTCGATGCAGATGTTTCTAGCGATGGTGTACATCCAGGTCGTGAACTTGGAACTGCCCTTGAAATCGCTCGCCCGTCGGACGATGCGTACGAAGACATCCTGCGTCAGGTCTTCCGCCACTACTGGATCCCGGACCGTGCGTAGGATGAAGTTGAAGAGGGGACGACGGTAGCGCGTCAGCAACTGGCCGAACGCGTCCGCGTCGCCGCTGAGGTAAGCGGCCAGGAGCTCCTCGTCGCTCGGCGCTGTGCTCCCGCCGCTCACGCGTGGGGCGCCTTCGCTGCGGGTGTTCGCTCGGCCTCGTCATGCCCCTGAAGACGCACGGGCGCTCCAGACGATCTAGCCGCTGACGTGCTCGCGGGAGCCATGTGCGCGATTGTAGGCCAGCGCTCATACCTGCGCGACTTCTGCGCGTGGTCTGGGCCCAGCTCGGCCGATCCGCTTCCCGCCAGAGCCCCTCCCCAACCTCCATGGGGCGAACGCCAGGTCCCCGAGATCACTCGCGGACTGCGTTGACCCTCCCAAATGCCGTTGCTATAAGCCCCGGTAGTCATAGCGGGGGTCGTCCACCTGTTTGGGTGGGAGATGCTTTCGCGAGGGACATGGGGTTTACCCTAGGGGCTTATCCTCGAGAGGGGTTTTTTGGCATGCGGCACTCAATAGCCTTCAGAAATGTAGCTTTCGCAACCGTACTCATCGCCCTGTCGTTCGGGGCGGTCGGTGTGTCGGCTCAACCAGCAGCGGCCCAAGCGGAGGCGCCCCAGGCTGACGTCCCGCCGGCGGATGGGTCAGGCGACTCCGCTACCCCGGATGGGATGGCCGCCGACTCCGTGACCACGGGTGCAGCGAGCACCGGCACTGCGGCTCCCGGTACCGATGCGACGGCCAGCGGTGAAGACACCATGGCGGCCGGCACCTACGCCGTCCGGCTTCGTGACCTCGAGCAGCGCATCAACGAGCTCAAGGAGCAGATCTTCCGCTCCAAGGCCCGCCTCTCGCTGCTGGCGGAGACCGTCCTTCAGGGTGTCGTCGCCGGTGCGCAGGCCGTGGTCGTGCACGAGAACCGCATGTCCTCTTCCTACCGCCTGGTGAAGGCTGTCTACGCCCTCGATGGCGCACCGATCTTCAACAAGGCCGACGAGGAGGGCTCGCTCGCGGAGCAGGAGACCTTCCAGGTCTACAACGGCTCGATCGTGCCCGGGGAGCACACGCTCACGGTCAACCTCGAGTATCGAGGCCATGGTTACGGCATCTTCAGTTACCTGAAGGGCTACCGCTTCAAGGTGCGCTCCAACTACTCCTTCACGGCGCCCGAGGGCCGCGCCATCACCGTGCGCGTGGTCGGGTACGAGAAGGGCGGGCCGACGGCTCCGCTCGAGGAGCGTCCCGCGATTCGGTACGTGGAGCGTGTCACGGATCGCGGGCGTAGCCGCGAATCGGACGACACCGCCGCGGCCACGGGGAACGAGTGATGACGACGGGGACCGAGTCCCCGGACGCACCCGAACAGGCGGCGCTCCGAGATCTTTCTTCCGGGTTTGGCCCACCAGGCCGACGCCTGCGTGCCGTGCCACGGTGGCTCGCGCTCGGCATGGTGGTGGCGCTGCTCGCCATCCCGTGCCTGACGCAGCGGGCGCGGGCGCAGAGCCTCGAGTCGATCAACCGCGAGCTGGCCGACATCGAGGGCAGCGCCGACCACCTGACGCGCAACCCCTTGCGCCGCGTGGATCAACAGAGCCCCACGCACGTGGAAGAGCGGCTGACCGACGGAGAACTCTACTACCGGCTCCAGGACTACCTGCGCGCCAGCATCATCTTCACGGATATCGTCGACAACTACCCGACGCACGCGGCCTATCCGGACGCTCTCTTCTTGCTGGCGGACTCGCTGTTCAAGGCGGGAGACAACCTCGGCGCGCGCACTCGCTTCCGTATGATCCTGGATCGCGCTGGAGAGCAGCCGTTTCGACCCTACGTGCAGCGTGCTCTGGGTCGCCTGATCGAGATCGCGATTCACATTCGTGATTTCGACGGAGTGGAAGCGTACTTCCAGCAGCTCAGCCGCCTGCCGCCCACCGAGATCGAGGCGACGACCACCTACTTCCGCGGCAAGTACCTGTACAACCGGGCGGTCCCCTCCGACGAGATCCTGCGTGAGAACGGCGACGACGAGACCTCGCCCCAGCTCGATCTTCCGCGTTTGGACGAGGCGCGTCAGACCTTCGAGGCGGTGCCCGAAGGTAGCCCCTACTACCTGCAGAGCCGCTACTTCGTGGGCGTCATCTACACGCTCCGCGGTCAGTACCCGCAGGCCATCGAGGCCTTCCGGCGCGTCCTGCGCGGCGAGGCGACCACCCCCGAAAGTCGCGACGTCGTCGACCTGACGCAGCTCGCCCTCGGCCGCCTCTACTACGAGACCGACCAGCTCGACCAGGCCATCGAGGCCTATCAGGCCGTACCTCGGACCTCGAACGAGTTCGACACGGCGCTGTACGAGATCGCGTGGGTCTACATTCGCCTCGGCGACTCGACGCGCGCGGAGCGCGCCCTCGAGGTGCTCGCCATCGCGGCGCCCGACAGCCACTACATCCCCGACGCCAAGGTGCTCCGAGGCAACCTGCTGCTGCGCAACGGTCGCTTCGAGGACGCCACGCAGGTCTTCCGCGAGGTGCGTCAGGAGTTCGGTCCGATCCGTCGCGAGCTCGACCAGGTCCGCACCGCTCACGGCGATCTGTTCGCGTACTTCCGTGGGCTCGTGCGCGACAACATGGAAGACTTCGACGCCAACGACTTCTTGCCCGAGTCGGCGCGTCGTTGGGTCGACCTCGAGTCCGGCGACTTCAACCGCGCCCTGGGCGTGCTCAGCGACCTCAGCCAGGCGCGACGCCTCGTGCGCGAGACCAGCGATCTCATCGAGCGGCTCGACGCCGCGCTCGGAACTCCCAACCGCGTCGCCGCGTTCACGGATTTGCGTGACGCGCGCGAGGGCACGACGGGTTTGCGCAACCGGCTCGCCCGCGTGCGCGGCTCGCTGATGGCCATCGAGGAACGGACCGGCGGTTCCGGCAACGCAGAGCTCCAGAGCGTGCGCCAGCAGCGTCGCACCATCGAGGCCACCCTGGGTCGCATGCCGACCGCGGGCGACGACTTCGGCGTGCGCGACGACCAGCTCCTCGGTCGCTACCGCGCGCTGGAACGCCAGCTCAGCAGCCTCGAAGTGGAGCTGATGGGCATGGACGCGCGCGTCGTGGCCACGGAGCGATTCCTGCACGACACCGCGGCTGAGCAGCACAACGCCGAGGCCGTGCAGAGCGAGCTCACGACGCATCGCGCCGCCGTCGTGGCTTATCGCGCCCAGATCCAGGAGCTGCAGCGCATGATCGAGCTGGGTCGACTCCAGGTGGGCGTCGGCGACCCCCGCTATGAGCGCGACACGCGCCTGCGCGACGAATACAACCGGCTGGTCGAGCGCGAGCGTCAACTCCATGGCGGCAACAACAGCCAGCTCGATGTTCTCTTCGGCCGCATCACGGTGGTCGAGGGCAAGCTCAATCGCCGCGACGTCGAGATCGACGCCGTGGTGGAGGAGCGCGTGAGCGCGATGCAGCGCGTCATCAACGAAGAGCGCCAGAAGCTGGTCGGCTACCGTGAGGCGCTCGCGTCGCTCGAAGGCGAGACCGAGGTGGTCGTGGGTGGCGTCACCGCGGAGAACTTCGACCACATCCGCAACCGCTTCTACGACATCGTGCTGCGCGCGGACGTGGGACGCATCGACGTCACGTGGGCCGAGCGTGAAGAGCATCGCACCCGCGTCGACTCTCTGACGCGCGATCGTTCGCGCGAGATCCAGAGCCTGGACGACGAATTCCGAGACATCATGGACGAAGGTTCCGACACGAATGGGGACAGCTCCGGGGGGCAGCCGTGATGCGTCGACGACT
>JAACVI010000575.1 GCA_009992505.1 Myxococcales bacterium | reverse complement strand
CAAGCCTCGACCGGGCACGTTGCACGAGGGCGTCAGGCGCGACGGCATGGTCGGGTCGGGCGCCTCCTGCATGCGTGGATCGGCGAGGATGGCCATGTAGTCGATGGCGTTCGGATCCGCGACGAGGTCCGTGGGCACACCGCCGATGTCGGCGAAGACCAACAGCTCGGGGCTGCCGGCCCGCAGCGCGAGCAGACCGTCCACGTAGCGCGAGACCGGGTACACCGCGTCGGGGAACTGGAAGCAGCGCAGGTTCAGGTCGCCCATGTAGCGGGCCGACGACTGGTTGAAGAGGTCACCGTCGGAGGCGGAGCAGTCGTCCTCATCGCCGACGACCACGATACCGAGCAGCGAGTCGGGACGCAGGAAGCCGTTGTTCTCGACGTCGCCGTGACCGCGCGTGCCCATGGCGAAGGTGATGGAGGAGGTGCTGGGCGTCAGGGCCTTGAGCACGGCGTCGAGGTGCTGCTCGAAGCCACAGCCGCCGGTGCCGAGGGCCGCGACGCAGGTGAAGTCGGCGGCGAAGGTGGCGGGATTGTCCGTGCCGCGCTGGAACTGGAGGAAGGGCGGGTAGCTGGGGCTGCAGCCGGCGATGGCGGTGTTGCCGCTGGTGCGCAGGATGCCGTCGTCGCCGAAGTTGGAGTCTGCGCAGGTGGGCACCAAGAAGCCGCCGCTGCCCATGTCACTGTCGACCACGCCGACCTGCAAGCTGCCCACGGCGGGGAAGGTGCGCGTGACCTCGCCCGCGCTGTTCCTGACCATGCCGCTGGCGAGGGTCTGGATCAGGCGCGGGAACTGCTGCACCAGCGAGTTCTGCTCCTCGATCATCGAGTTGCTGTTGTCGACCAGGAAGAGCAGATCGATCTTGTCGACGGTCGTGACCCTCACCTTGTTGATGACGCCCGAGACCGTGCACGGGTTCAGCGGCCGCAGATCGCGGTTCAAACAGCCGCCCACCAGGCCGAGGCCCAACGCG
>JAACVI010000218.1 GCA_009992505.1 Myxococcales bacterium | reverse complement strand
GAGCGAAGGCGACGAGGCCGCCCTCGAGACCGCGATCCGGACGGTGCTGGCCGAGCTCAGCGAGTCCATCGTGGCGGACGGGGAGGGCGCCGAGCACCGCGTGCGCATCGTGGTCGAGGGTGCTCCCTCCGACGCTGGTGCCGTGGACGTGGCGCGCACCGTCGCCACCAGCTTGCTGGTGAAGACCGCCTTGCACGGCTGCGATCCGAACTGGGGACGCCTGCTCGCCGCCGCCGGACGCGCGGGCGTGCCCTTCGATCCCGCCGCGGCCACCGTGCGCATCGGCCACGTCGTCGTCTACGACCGTGGCCAGGTGCTCGACCCGAGCGACGAGCCGCGCGTGGTCGCGGTGATGCGCGCGCCGAGCTACCGCATCGAGTTCGACCTCGGCGCAGGGAAGGGCCGCGCGCACTATGACACCTGCGACCTCGGCCACGCCTACGTCACCGTGAACGCCGACTACCGGACCTGAGGCGGCTTCGAGCCGCCCGGCGCGAGCGCGAGGAATTCGGCGTTTTTCGTGGATGCCCCTAAGCTCGCCGGGTGCACCCCAAGCTCGCGATCGGCCTGCTCCTCGCCGCCTCCTGGGCCTCGGCCTCTGGCGCGTCGGCGCAGGAGTGCCCGCACGACGACGCTCTGGCGCGCGTGGCGGCCGACCTCTGCTTCGCGTCGGCGCGCCCCGAGCCGGAGGAGATCCTGAACACTCTGCGTGCGGCGGACTCCGACCGCCTCGCGGCCCACGTGCTCTGGCTCGACGGCGACGAACCGGCTCGACGCGCCGCCTGGCTGCGTGAGCTCGCCTCGCGCTCGGACGCCGGCCTCGTCTGCGGAGAGGCTCGCGGGCCGGATCGGGTCGTGCTGGTCGCCGCCGTACGCGCTGGCGCGCTGTCGGTGGATGAGGAGCACGCCGATCGCGTCGTCCCCTGGTTGGCCCCCGGCTTCCGCGAACCCTACCTGGTCTTTCGTGGCGCGGACGGGGCCCTGTCCCGGCGCGGACTCGAGGCCTCCGATTTCACGCGCGGCTTCGAGTTGCCCGCGGACCTCGCCCGACCCGCCACCGTGCAGCTCGTGGCTACGGGCCCGAGCGGTCCCCAGCCCGTCGCCGAGCGGCGCGTCGGTCACGCACCCGCGCACGCCGTCGCCACCACGGGGGTGCACGCCGGCACCTCCGTCCCCCGAGCCGTCGCCGCGCTGCGGCAGATGCAGGGTGTCTCCCCTCTGCGTCCCAATCGCCTGCTCGGCCGCGTAGCCCAAGCGCACGCGGAGGGCGTGTGCCGCGCTGGCCGAGTCGTCCATGAACTCTCGGTTGGCGAGGATCCGAGCGAGCGTCTGGCCCGCGCCGGCATCGAAGCCCGCGTCGTGGGTGAAGCCGTCGCGCGCGCGGAGTCCATCCCCGAGGCGTTGAGCGCCATGGCTGACAGCCCGAGTCACCTCATGGCGCTCGTCGACCGCCGCTTCACGGACGGCGGATTCGGTGTCGCACACGACGCCCAGGGGCGGAGCTGCGTGGTCGTGCTCCTCGCCGCCTGGCCCCGCGCCGTGCCCGCCATGCGCCACGGCAAGGGGCGCGGCGTCAGCGTGCTACGTGAGTCCGCCGGGCCGCAAACGCCGCCAGGAGCTGCGCCAGCGCCACCGAGCCGGTGATGACCACCACGACGATCGCGATCGCGTGGGCGATCTCCGGACGCTCGAGGCCCGCGCCATGCCCCAGCCGGGTCATCGGGTAGAGGAGCACGGCCTCGCGCAACAGGACGTGCGCCGCGTGGGCGCAGAAGAGCATCGTGGCCCACATGCGTCCGCCGGCGGTGGTGCTCTCGTTCATGAAGGCGAGCAGCGCGATCATGCCCACGAGCGCGAGCACGACGCGCGGAATCGTGGGCGCCCAGGATTGCCAGGCCGCGTCCAGATGCGTCAGGGAGCCGAGGCCACCGCTCAGGACGAACCACGCGCCGAGCGCCAGGATGCCCAGGACCACGGTCAAGCGCGCGATGCGCGAGGCCCGGTGGTAGGCGCGGAAGATCAAGCCCGCGCCGAGCACGAACACGGCGCCGGCCAACAGACCCTCGTTCAGGTGCTCGCCTCTCAGGCGCGAACCCGCGGAGAAGAACCCCAGGCCCGTCGCGCCCAGCCCCGAGACCGCGAGGGCACGCGCGTAGTAGCTCAGCGGCAGCGCCGCGATCATCGCGATGATGAACAGGCCCGCCGCCGCCGCCAGGGCCGACGGTTCCATGCCACCGACCAGGAGCGAAGCGACGCCTCCGGTCGTGCCCAGGCCGAGGCCGAGCCAACGCAGACTGCGCTTGCCCGGCTCGCGCGGAGAGAGATCTTCGGCCAGGGAGCGGGAGGCGAGGAAGGGAGGCTCCTGAACCGGGGGCGGCGGCTCACTCGCCCTCGGAGGGACGACCTTGCCCTGGTCGCCGGTCGGCGTCCTGCCCGACTGGGTGTCGCGGACTCCGCTGGTGAGCGCCGAACGAATCGGCACGACCTCGGCTTGGCCAGACGTCCGTGCCTTGGGAGGTCGCGGGCGTGAACCCGTCGCGTCGGCGCGCAGCGCGGGTGCGTCTTGCGCCAGGGCCAGCGGGCTGGTCGGCAGAGGCGTGACCTGGGAGTCCGAGCGCATCGCGGCGTCCGGCGTTCGGCGCAGTGGCAGCACGTCGGCTCGCGCCGCCGGCATCTCGCCGCTGCTCCAGGTTCCTTTGGGGGTTTCGTTTTCCGTGTCGGTCAAACTGCTCTCACATGGGACGTGGAACCCCCCCCGGGGCTGCCCACGCGCCGACCCCTATTGTACGGCGTCCCCCCAGCCTCCTGCAACGTGACAAGACCTCGGGCCATCCGTCCCCGTCCGAGGGCCCGCGCCCCCCGTGCGAGGCCAATTGCCAGCGGCCCTGGCCCTTCGGTACGTTCGCGCCTGTGAACACCCTCCACGAGTTGCGCGCCTACGCTGACGAGAAGCTCTTCCAGCAGGACTATCCCGCCGCGCTGCACGCTTATACGGCCCTGGTTCGCCTGGATCCGACCGGGCTCGACGCGCGGCTTCGCGTCGCCGACACGCTGCTCGCCGTGGGCGAGGTCCAGCACGCCGCCGAGGTCTACACGGCCCTGGCCCGACACGCGGCCCACGCGGGCTATCCGCTCCGCGCGCTGGTGGCGGCGAAGGTGCTCGAGGCCCTGGAGCCCCAGCTCGCGCCCCTCGTTGCCAGCATCGCGCAGCTCTACGGCAAGGGTTCCGAGCGCCTCGGTCGCGGGCTGAGGCTCTCGATGATGGGTGACGCCAACGAGTTGCCGGAGTTCGATCTCGACCATGTCCCGGCCCTCGCCGACCTCACGCCGGTCGCCGCCGCCCTGGCCGCGGACGTGTCCACGGTGGCGATCTACCCGGAGCAGGTGCCGCCGATTCCCCTGTTCAGCGATCTTCCCCACGAGGCCTTCGCCCGCCTGCTCTCCGAGGTGAACCTGCTCCGCGTGCGTCCGGGGCAGGTCGTGCTGCAGCAAGGCGATCCCGGCCTCGCCTTCTACGTGCTCGCGCGCGGTGAGGTGGAGGTCGTGCGCCAGAACCCCGACCAGCCGGAGCTGCAACTGGCCAAGCTCGCGGACGGCGCCATCTTCGGCGAGATGGCTCTGGTCTCGGCCCAGCCACGCAGCGCCACCGTGCGCGCGACCACGGACGCCGATCTGCTGGAGATCGACGCCGAGGCGCTCACGGCCGCAGCCTCCGCCGTGCCCACCATCGCCGCCGCCCTCGAGCGATTCACGCGCGAGCGCCTGCTGGGCAACCTGATGGCGACCTCGCCCCTCTTTCGCCCCCTGGATCGCAAGCAACGCCTGGATCTCGTGCGGCGGTTCAGTGCTCACGACGTCAGCGCGGGCACGGCGATCATCGAGGAGGGGAGCCCTGGCCGCGGCCTCTACCTGCTGCTCCACGGCCAGGCCGACGTCAGCAAGCGCGACGGCGACGAGAAGGTGCTCTTGGCTACCCTCGGGCCCACGGATGCCTTTGGCGAGATCTCGCTCCTGGGCAAGGAGCCCACGACGGCGACCGTCCGCGCGGCCACGCAATGCACCGTGCTCTTCCTCTCCCGCGAGCTGTTTCAGAAGCTGGCCGAGGCCGTGCCCGAGATCCTCGACTACGTGGAGGAGCTCTCGGACCAGCGCCGCATGGACACGCGCCTGACCCTGAGTTCGCCCGACGTCTTCGAGATCGATCTCGACGATCTGGTCCTGATCTGAGGCGCGCGGGCTGCCGGGAAGCGTTTGCGTGCTTCTGAACGTACACTTGGGGCATGCGGAAGCTCAGAAGCTCGGCCCCCGTGGTCCTGGTCGCGGCGGCGCTGTCGGCGGTGATCGTCCGCGGCGTCGAGCCGCTCGCGCCCATGGACGACTTCGGTGACGCCACCGCCCTTGGCGCTGCGCCCGCCGATCCGACCACCGGCGCCGTCCTGCTCGACCTCGACGACGACGTGGACAGCGAGGAGCTCGCCGCGCTCGAGCGCGCTCTGGACGACGCCGTCAGCCCCGAGCCGTGGCCCCATGGCGTGGCCGCCCTGGGTCGCCTGCTGTCGCGTCCGGCTCAGCTCCACCGCCTGCGCGTCCCGGCCAGCGAGGTCCAGGATGTGCTCCAGGCGATGCGCGGCCAGGACGGGGTCGAAGCGGTCGAGGTCGAGCGTCGCTGGGCGATCCCCGAGGCCTCGGGCCCCAGCGCGGAACGATCCACGGAGCTCGGCACCCAAGCGCCGGCGAGCGCGTCCGACACGGCTCGCTCGGGCTTTCAGCCGGACGATCCCTACTACGTGCATCAATGGCACCTCGACCAGATCCAGATGCCTGACGCCTGGCAGCGCGAGCGCGGCGCCGGCGCCATCGTCGCCGTCGTCGACACCGGGGTGCTCTATCGCGACCACGGGCGGGCACGTCAGGCGCCCGATCTGGCCCAGACGCGCTTCGTCCCGGGTTGGGACTTCGTCGACGGAGACGATGGGCCGGACGACGAGAACGGCCACGGCACCCACGTGGCAGGCACCGTGGCCCAGTCCACCAACAACGGCGTCGGCGTGGCCGGCGTGGCTCCCGAGGCGGCGATCATGCCTGTTCGCGTGCTCGACGCGGACGGCGCCGGAACCTGGGGCGCCGTCGCCGCGGGCATCCGCTTCGCCGCGGATCATGGCGCCAACGTGATCAACCTCTCCCTCGGTGGAGGCTCCGCCTCGCGGACCATCCAGGCCGCCATCGATCACGCCCATCGC
>JAACVI010000217.1 GCA_009992505.1 Myxococcales bacterium | reverse complement strand
TCGACTCGGGCACCGTCGACTCGGGCACCGTCGACTCGGGCGCCGTCGACTCGGGCGCCGTCGACTCGGGCGCGGACGATGGCGGGGCGGTCGATGCGTCGACGCCCCCCGTGGTCGACGCCGGGCCCGTGCTTCCCCGCTGTCCCGAGGGTCAGCTCTGCCTCGACCATCGCTGTTACTTCGTCTGTCGCAGCGACGACGACTGCGCCGCAGCCGAGCAATGCGACAGCGACGGCGCCTGCGTGCCGCGCACTCGGCCGCGCAGGGACGCGGGTCCCAGGGACTCGGGTCCACCCGATCCCTGCGCCACCGTCACCTGTTCCGGGGCGACCCCCGCGTGCAATCCCTTGCTCGCCGCCTGCCAACCCTGCGGTCTGAGCCTGGCGGCCGGCGACACCGCTTGCGATGCGCGCACCCAGGTGTGCGAGGTGGCGCGCGGACAATGCAGCGCCTTCGACACCACCACGCTCGCGGTCACCTGTGGTCCCTGCAACACCGACGCCGATTGCGCCGATGGCGCGACCTGTCTGACGCGCGGGGCACCGGAGGCGGTCGAGCGCGTCTGTGTTCCAGCCTGCGATCTGGCGACGCCCTGTCCCCAAGGGCTCGAATGCGACGCACGCGGCGTCTGCCTCCCCAGCGTCGGCTCCTGCTTCGAGTATCGCGCCGCGGCCGACGGTCGCGGCTGTGACGCCGTGGACAAGTGCGCGCCGATCGGCGCGTCGACGGATCACGTCGAGTGTCACGTCGCGGCGGTGGGCGTGGGCTTGTGCGAGACCGTCTGCACCGCGGCCACGGACTGCGCACCCGGGATCGACTGTTTCGCCGGCTTCTGCCATCGACCGACGCCGTGCGCCGCTGCGACGGATTGCGCGACCGGTCTCGAGTGCGGTGCCGACTCTTTCTGCCATCCGCTCCCGACCATGTGAGCGACGGGCTCGACGCCACGGGGCGGCTCCGGCGCTCGGTGCAATCAATGTAAGGTCGAATGGGGTAGCATCGGGATGCCTCCCACCCGGACAGGAGCCTTCATGCGCTCGATGCTCGCCCCGCTTTGTTCCGCCCTCGTCGCCATCCTCGCGGCGCACGGTGTGGCCCACGCCCAGAACCCCGCCTGGCCCAACCGCTCCGCGACCCGCGCGGAGATGAGCGACCCGGCCAACTGGCCCGACGACCCGAGCTACGGCTACGACGTCTCCGGCACGGGAAGCACCTGCATCCCGGGCACGACTCGTTGCTTCACGAACTCGACGGGTGGCCAGTGGAACCTGTGGTCGTGGACGCCCGCCGAAGCCACGGCGCGCGACACCTTCCGTGCGCCCGAGGCGGACCTGGGCTCCGGCGCCTGGACCGACATGGCCTGGACGCTCACGACGGGCAGCCGCCGCGTCCTGATCGCCATCCTGGATAGCGGCATCAACTGGGACGAGGGCGATCTCGCCAACCAGCACTACATCAACCGCGCCGAGCTGGAAGCGCCCGGCCTCGACCCGCGCTGCCTACCCCAACCGCCGGCCTCGCATACGGGCGATCCCATCGACGTGAACGGGGACGGATCGCTGAGCATGCGCGACTACTACGAGGGCCACACGGCGGCGGAGATCGCGGCGATCGAGGCCTCCCTCGACGACGCGGGCAACCAGAACGGCGTGGCCGACCCGGGCGATCTGATCGTGCTCTGCTCCGACTCGAACGACGACGACGGCAACGGCTACACGGACGACATCTCGGGCTGGGATTTCTTCATGGACGACAACGACCCGTCCGACGACACCCGCTTCGGGCACGGCACGGGCGAGGCGCGTTGGAGCGTGGCCGAGGCCAACAACGGCGAAGGTCGCGCCGGATTCTGTCCGAACTGCGCCTTCATGATGGTGCGCTCCGGCGACTCCTTCGTGGCCGACTCGCAGGACTTCGCGCAGGCCGTCGTCTTCGCCACGGACAGCGGCGCGAACGTCGTGCAGGAGGCGCTCGGGACCATCAACCACACGACCTACATGCGTCGGGCCATCGACTACGCCTACGACCACGACACCTTGGTGATCGCGTCTGCGGCCGACGAGAACAGCCGCCATCACAACCTGCCCGGCACGGCCAACCACGACGTCTACATCCACGCGATCCAGTACGCGGGCAGCCAACCGCAGACGGCCGACAGCTTCCTCGCCTACAACAACTGCTCCAACTACGGCGGCCAGCTCGTGCTCAGCGGCGCGGGCACCGGCTGCTCCTCCGAGGCCACGGCGGTGGGCGCCGGCATCAGCGCGCTCGTGTACTCCGCGTCCATCGCGGCGGACCGCCCCGGCGGGCCCCTCGATCCGCCGCTGAGCGCCGAGGAGACGCGCCAGATGCTCTTGATGGGTGCGCAGGACATCGACGTCCCGGAGAGTCGGCCGGGCTCTGCCGGCTACGATCCCGAAATCTATCCGAGCAGCCCCGGCTGGGATCAACGCTTCGGCTACGGCCGCATCAACGCCTACCAGTCCACGTTGGCCGCGTGGGAGGGGCGCATCCCTCCCGAGGTCGATCTGACGAACCCGGATTGGTTCCGCGTGCTCTATCCCGACCGCACGCCGACCGTGACCTTGCGCGGCAAGATGGCCGCACGCCGCGCAACGGACTTCGACTACACCATCGAGTGGGCGGCCGGCATCGAGCCCGGCGACAGCGACTGGCAGAGCATCGCCTCGGACACGGGGGTCACCGGCGCCATGGATGGCGATCTCACCAGCTGGGATATCTCGGGCATCCACGTCGACAACCCGGGCGAGGTCGAGAACCGCTTCAGCGTCACCGTGCGCATTCGCGTGACCGCGCACTACCCGGCGCCCATCGGTGACGTCATGGGTGAACAGCGTCGCGTCTATGCCGTCGTCCGCGATCCTTCGCTCAAGGCGGGCTTCCCGCTGGCCTTGGGCACGCGGGCCACGACCGACATCTTTCCTGGCGCTTCGGGCGAGGGCTCGCCGCGCATGGCGGACATCGACGGCGACGGAAGGCGCGAGATCGTCTACGGCGACGCCGACGGCCTGCTGCACGTGATCAACGAAGACGCCAGCGAGGCGCCCGGCTTCCCGGTGCAGCTCGGCCATCTGCGCGGCTTCGATCCCTCGGCTCCAGACAACCTCCTCGGCGCGCCCGCCTACGCTTCGGGTGACGTGCCGTCGGCCGATCTGGCCTCTTCCGTCCTTGCGACACCCGCCATCGGTGATCTCGACGGAGACGGCAGCCTCGAGATCGTCGGCACCACCATGGAGGGCGACGTCTACGTCGTGGAGCCGGATGGCAGCATGCGCGCGGGCTTCCCGGCGGCCATGCCGGAGGTGCTCTCGGGAGACACCCTCAGGGGTGGTCCGGAGGGACCCAATCACGTGATCGAGCGCGGCGCCTTCGCGTCCCCATCGCTCGCCGATCTGGACGACGACGGCAAGCTCGAGATCGTTCAGCCCGCCTTCGACGGCCACGTCTACGTCTATCGCGAGGACGGCAGTCAACAGCCCGGCTGGCCCGTGGAGATCACGGCGCCCGTGCTCTGGGTGAACCACGCCGACGCGTCCAGCGGTCGCATCATGACGTCCGCTGCCATCGGCGACGCCAACGGCGACGGCCTGCTCGACATCGCCGTCGGCTCCAACGAGGTGGGTGACGACGACAACACGGGCGCGATCCACCTGCTGCACGGCGACGGCACCTTGCACGCAGGCGGCGCGGAACACGCCAACTGGCCCATCAAGGTGACCTCGCTTCACCTCTTGCCCCTCGTGGGCTACGGCACCTCGTCGGCCGTCGCGATGGCGGACGTGACGGGCGACGGCATTCCGGAGCTGGCCATCACGGGCAACGCCTCGACCATCCTGATCGTCCCGGGCGTTCAGCCCGCGCGCGCTCCAGGCGAGCCGGAGCAGCAGCTCTTGGTGATCGACAGCGGCGGTCGTGGTCCGCTCTCCGACATCACGGCGGCGCTGGATCGGCCTCTGCTCAACACCTTCAGCTCGGGCGCGTTCACCGATCTCGATCAGGATGGGCAGCCCGACTACTCCACCGGAGGTGCGGGGCTCAGCCTGGCTGCGAACCTGGCGGGCGGCTACCTCAACAAGCCCTTCAGTCATGAACTGGGCGTCTGGCACACCACCCCCGATCCCATGAACGGTCGCGGCGCCATGCTGCCCGGCTTCCCGCGCCACATCGAGGACTACATGTTCTTCGTGAACCCGACCTCCGCCGATGTGAACGGCGACGGCTACCCCGAGATGACCGTCGGATCCGGTGGGTATTACGTGCACGCGTTCGACGGCTGCGGTCGCGAACCCGAGGGCTGGCCGAAGTTCGTCGGCGGTTGGGTGACGTCGTCGCCCGCAATCGGAGACGTCGATGGCGACGGGAAGCTCGAGCTCGCCGTGACTACGCGCGCCGGCTACCTCTTCCTCTTCGACACGGACGGCTCCGCCGACGGCAGCACGCCGTGGCCCGAGTACCGTCACGACAGCTACAACACCGGCAACTACAACGCGCCTCTCACCAGCGACGGTCGCGCGGTCACGGCGGCCACGCCCCTCGAGTGTCCTTTGCCTCCCGTGGAGGATGGCGGCGTCGGAGACGGCGGAGTGGACGGCGGCGTGGGCGATGCGGGCATCGGCGGTGGCGGCGGTGGCTGCGGCTGCCGCGTCGCGTCGAGCACAGGCGGAGACGGGGCGCGCTCCCTCGGGGCTCTGCTGCTCTTCGGTCTCGCGCTCGGCTGGCGCCGTCGGCGCTGATCCCCGGCTAGCAGCCTGTTGAAAGACCTCATCCCTCGTCTCGCCGGCGGGACGAGGCCGTCTCGCCGCCGGTCCCTCCTCGAAAATCCTCCGGGATTTCCTCGTCGTGCCCAACGACGAGCCGAACCCGTCGCGCTCGTCGATCCTTCGGGTTCGGTTCTTCAACAGGCTGCCGGCTGCGGCGGGCGGTCGGGGACGCTAAGCTGGGAGGGTGAGATCCCTGCCGGCGTCGCTGATGGCTCTGCTCCTGCTGGGTCTATGCGTCTCTGGCGCGCAGGCGCAGGGCTGGGGCCTGACTCGCGAGCATCCCCGACCGGGTCATCACCCCGGCGTCCATTCGCGTCCGCACGTCCCGACGCCGCGCGATCCTTCGGCTCGGCGCGAGGAGATGATCCGCCGCTATCGCGCGATCCTGGCTTCGCAGCCGGGCGAGGACATGGCCTTCTCGCATCTGCTCACCTTGGTTCGGGAGCGGGACGGCA
>JAACVI010000216.1 GCA_009992505.1 Myxococcales bacterium | reverse complement strand
CGGCTCACCAGTGGGCGTCATGGTCTTCCACCACGCCGAAGACGTCGCGCAGCTGCTCGCCGGCGACGCGACCGTTGAACAGCCCGTAGGGTTGCACAAAGCGGCTGCTCACGAGGCGGTAGTCGATGTCTGCGTGACGCGCGCCCAGTGGCTGGAAGCTCAGATCCACCGAGTCGTCCGCCGGGCTGAACAGGCGCCAGTCCTCGCAGCACGGCTCCGTCGGCATCTCGAAGCGCACCTCGCCGAGGGTCTGGACCTTGCCGTCGATCCAGGCCGCGTTCTCGCGCGAGACGCCCTCCGCGTCGTCGTAGACGTCGGCCGAGAGGTTGAGGCCGACCTCGCGCCCGCTCAGCGCGCGACCCGCGAGGGACGCCCACTTCCAGGTCGTGTGGCGGTTCGCCATGGAGCGCGTCCAGTCCAGGGTGGCGAGCGCGTCCTTCAAGTCGATGCGGTGATCCCGGAAGCTGAGCGTGCCGTGGCAACGCATGCCGGCGGCCTTGTGCGTGTAGGCCGGGCGCTCGGGCGAGAGCGGATGGAGCAGGGCCAGGGAGTCGCCCAGCGTGAAGCCGCCGAGGATCTTCAGTCGGCCCGGCCCCGGTCCGCCGTCGAGGCCCACGTCGAGGCGCATGCGGTAGCCGTCCTCGTAGGCGATCTCGATGCGATCGTCCTTGTGGTGGAAGCGGGTCTTGCCGTCGATGGAGCTCTTGGCCATGGACAGCCCGACCCCGAGGGGCGCGAGGCGTTCGTACAGCGCGGGTGGGTCCGGGTGCTCGCGATCCACGAGGTAGACGAAGATGTTGGCGATGTAGCGGAGCTGCACCATGCCGAAGGCGACGAAGAAGCGATCCGTGGCGATCGAGGTGTAGTGCCACTCCTTCTTGCGCAGGCTTCGCAGCGGGCTGATGGGAAAGACGGGCTCCGCGATGGGCGTGCGGTAGCGACCGAAGTGGTAGCCCTCCTTGGTCCACGCCTCCGCGGGTGCCTCGGGCAAGCCTTCCGCTTCCGCGCTCACGCTTCGCCTCCGCTCGCAGCCAGCTTCTGTTCCAGCCGCCGCGCCCGCTCGGAGCCGAGCACCGCCTCGAGCTCCGCCGCGCTCTTCAGCGGCTGGGGCGGACAGGAGCGACGCAGCGCCAGGGATCGATGGGCCGCGTCCTCGAGCCGCGCCGCGAAGGCCGCGTCATGGGTCGCGTGATCCGCCAGCGCCTGCCGCGCCTCGAAGAGTCCGTCCACGTCCGAGCACACGAGCAGCACGTCCGCGCCCGCTTCGATGGCGAGGCGCGACGACTCGGCCAAGGACCAGCGTCGGCTCACGGCCTTCATCTCGAGATCGTCGCTGATGATGACGCCCGAGAAGCCCAGCTCCTCGCGCAGCAGGTCGGTCAGCACGCGGCGGGAGAGCGTGGCCGGGCGCTCGGCGTCGAGGGCCGGGAAGAGGACGTGGGCGGTCATGAACGCGGGCAAGCGCGCCCCCGCTCGAAAGGGCAGGAGCTCGACCCGGCGCAGGCGCTCGAGGTCGTGCGGGAGGCTCGGCAGGTCGAAGTGGCTGTCCTGATCGGTGTCACCGTGGCCGGGGAAGTGCTTGCCGCAGGAGAGGCATCCGCCCTTCCTCAGCCCCTCGGCGAAGGCCATGCCGTGCCGCGCCACCTGTTCCGGGTCTCGGCTGAAGGAGCGATCGCCGATCACCGGGTTGTCCGGGTTGGTGTCGACGTCGAGCACGGGCGCGAAGTCCATGGTCACGCCCACCGCACGGAGCTGCTCGCCCAGCACGCGCCCCGCCTCCTCCGTGAGCTCGACGTCATCGCGCTCGCCCAGCTCGCGCATGGGGGGCAGCTTCAGGAAGGGCGGGTGCAGTCGGGCCACGCGGCCGCCCTCCTGATCGATGGCGAAGAGAGGCGGCGCGTCCGCTCGGCAGCGTGCGCTCAGCTCGAGCAAGGTGCGCCGCACCTGCTCCGGCGACTCGATGTTGCGGCGGAAGAGGGTCACGCCCCCCAACGTGCCCTCGGCCAGGGCCTGGGCGACGCGCGGTTCGGGATCCAAGCCTGGGTAGCCGCCCACGAGCACGGAGCCGGCCATCTCGAGCGGGGTCACCTGGAGCTTGTATCCGCTCGCCGGGCCGCCGTCGAGGTCAGCGCGGCGTTGCTTCGAGGCTCTGGGGTTGCTAAACAGCCACAGCTTTGGGGAAGGCGCGGTCCATCGATCCGTGGAGCCAGCCGAGAGGACGGCGTAAGCCGCCGAAGTATGGACTCAACCGAGGAACTCAAACCCTCTACTGCTCATGAACGCGATGGCCATAGCCGTGGCCGCGACGACGTCGAGCGCGAGGGGCCTCCGCCCGCGATTTACGACCGGCCCATCGCCGAGGCACGGGTGGATCCCGACGCCGCGAAGGTGCTGCGGCGCCTGACGCGCTACGGCCACACCGCCTACCTCGTGGGCGGCGGCGTCCGCGATCTGTTGCTCGATCGCACGCCCAAGGACTTCGACGTGGCGACCAGCGCGCTGCCCCAGGAGGTGCGCCGGCTCTTCCGCAACTGCCGCGTCATCGGGCGTCGCTTCCGCCTGGCCCACATCCTGTTCTCCGACGGCAAGATCATCGAGACGGCGACCTTCCGCCGCGACCCGGCCCAGCGCATCGAGTCCCTGCCCGGCGTGATCGCCCCGGGCATCCCGCTGGTGCGTGGACCCAAGCCCGTGAAGCTCGTGCCCATCACCGACGGCTCCGCGGACGAGGATCTGCTGATCCGCAACGACAACGTCTTCGGCGCGCCCTACGAGGACGCCGTCCGACGCGACTTCACCATCAACGGGCTCTTCTACGATCTCGAGCGCGGTCAGGTCATCGACTACGTGGGCGGCATGCCCGACCTGCTCCATGGCGTCGTGCGATCCGTCGGCGATCCCGCCGTGCGCCTGCGCGAGGATCCCATCCGCATCCTGCGCGCCATCAAGTTCAGCGCGCGCCTCGACATGGGCATCGACCCCGATCTCTACGACGCCATCGTGCGTCACAAGTCGGACCTCGGACGCGCCGCCAAGCCGCGCCTGCTCGAGGAGCTGCTGCGTTTCATGCGCGGAGGCGCCGGTCACCGCTCGTATTTCCTGAGCTGGGACACGGGCGTGCTGGCCGAGCTCCTGCCCGAGCTGGCGGCCTTCCTCGACGACGACGCACCCGAAGCGGGGCTGACCTGGGCACGCCTGGCCCTGATCGACGCCATGCACGCGCAGGGCGAGCTTCCGTCCGACGCGGTGCTGCTCTCGGCGCTCCTGCTCGGTCCGCTCGAGGAAGCCATCGAGGGCGTGCGCGATCCGTCGCGAGCCTTCGAGGACTTCATGTTCGAGCTGACGCAGCGCCTGACCTTGCCTCGTCGCTTGAAGGATCGCGTGCGCGCTCTGCTCGCGTCGCAGCGTCGCCTGCGCTCGGGCAAGCTCGGCACCTTGCCGCGTCGCGACTACTTCCCCGAGGCGCTGGCGCTCTTCATGATCGACCATCAGGCCCGCGGCGAGAAGGTGCCCGATTGGGCCTTTCAGGAGAGCGGCGTCTCGGCAGCGCCCTCCCGTCGTCGCCGCCGCAGGCGGACGCCCCGCTGAGCATGAGGTCCCGAGCCTCCGCTCGACCGCTCTTCCGTCTGTTGCTGGCCTCATGCGCCTGCGCCTGGTCGGGCCCGACGGCACGTGCGGAGCCCTCGGCGCCCACGAGCTTGCGCGCGGCCTTGCCCACGCCGGAGGCGAGCTGGCCTCGTGCGTGTCTGATGGAAGCGGGGGCCGAGCTCGTGGGCTTGCCTGCGGCGCGCGTGGAGACGGGCCTGCGCGGGGAGGGCGCGACCGTCTGTCTGGTCGACACGGGCGTGGACTCGACGCTGCCGGATCTTCGTGACGCGAGCGATGGCACGCGTGTGCGCTGGCTGCTCGATCTCGACGCGCCGCCGCGCGGTGTGCACCCGGAGCTCGAAGCCGAATTCGGCGCCGCAGTCTACGACGCCGACGATCTCGACGCGCTCGGCCCCGCCGCGCCTGGCGATTGGCATGGGCACGGCACGGCCCTGGCGGCCATCGCCGTCGGTGACGACGCGGACGTCGGACAGGACGAACCGGGTCCACGCGCCGGCGCGGCGCCCTCGGCCTCGCTCGTCGTCGTGCGCGCGCTGCGGCGCGGCGTGCCCGGGTTTCGCGACGAGGATCTGGAGCTCGGTGCGCGCTTCTGCTTCGCGGTCGCGGGTGTCGGCAGCGCCCCGACGGACGCCTCGCGCACGGTCGTGCTCTTGGGCTCCGGCGGTCACGATGGCGCCCACGACGGAACGAGCGCCCTCGAGCAGGCCCTCGAGGCCGAGGTCGCCTCGGGTCACGCCGTCGTCGTCGCGGCGGGCAACGACGGCGGACGACACGTCCACGCCGCGGCCGACGTCGCCGACGCGTCGCGCGCCGACGTGCCCTTCTTCGTCCCCGCACCCGTGGGTGCGCCCGGCGCACGCAGCGTGGCCTTGGCGGTCTTCGTGGCGCCCGGCTCGGACGCCCGCGTTTCGCTGATCGCACCCGACGGCACGCGTACCCCGGAGGTCGCCATCGGTCAGGAGCACTGCGTCGATCACTCGGGCGGGCGGCTGTGTGTGGACGCGCGCGCGCCGGCCGTGGACGGATCCCGACGCGTGCACGCTCTCGTCCTCGGCGGTGGTGACGTCGCGACCGAGCTCGCGGGGGGTCGCTACGTGCTGGAGGTCGTGGGGGGAGGGCGCTTCGACGCCTGGTTGGCGGGCGTCGATCTGGGCGTCGCTCTGGGTCGCGCCGAGTTCCTGGGCGAGCTCGCGGACGGGGGAAGCAGCGTGGCGATCCCGGCCACGGCCGCGGGCGTCCTCGCCGTGGGCGCCGCGACCTCGCGACCGCCGCGCTCGGGCCATGACCTCGACGCGACCTGCCTCGGATGCGCGCTGCCGAGCAGCTCCCGCGGTCCCAATCGCCTCGGCCAGCCCAAGCCGGATGTGATCGCGCCGGGCGGCTACGTGCTCGTGCCCCGCTCGTCGCAGGTGCGCGTCGGCGACGCCGAGAACTTCTTCGCCGGGCTCTCGCCCAGCCGCGTGACCTTCGTGGACGTGGACGGACGCGTGGCGCTCACGGGCTCGAGCTTCGCGGCACCCTGGGTCGCGGGCGCGCTCGCGCTGGCCTACTCCGAGAGCCCCGCCGACGTGTCGCGCGACGCGGATCTGCTGCGCGCCACCGCCCGACCCTCGGACGGCTGGGCCTACACGCCCGCCGCGGGCGCCGGTCTGCTCGACG
>JAACVI010000566.1 GCA_009992505.1 Myxococcales bacterium | reverse complement strand
CTGCGTTGCTCGTCGCTCACATACCCCCGGTATGTTCGCTCCTCGCGCCTTGCGAGCGGGGCGCCTCGACGCAGGAAGGCGATCAGTTTATTTCGCTTCGGACGCTAACCGTCGACGTGTCGCGAAGCGCAGCTCGCGAAGAGCGCTACGCCTTGGCGCCCAGGGCGTCTGCGAGCGCGGCGAGGGCGTCGATGGTGGTGAAGATGCCCACGACCTTCTTGCCCTCCATCACCACCGCGGATCCGTATTTGTGGTTGTGCATATGTCGGGCGACCTGGCCGAGGTCGTCGTCGGGCGAGACCGAGTAGGCCTCCTGGCCGATGGCCTCGTCGACCGAGACCGACTCGGGATCCACGTCCGGTAGTGCCTCGACGATCTTCACGTCGCGATCGCTGACCACACCGACGAGCTGCCCGCCCCGCAGCACGGGGAGGTGGCGGATGGCGTGATCCTTCATCAGCTGCGATGCCGCCGCCATCGACTGGGCTGCCCCGATCGTGATCGGGCTCGTGGACATGTAGGTACGCACTTCCATCTTCGGCCTGCCCTTGCTCCCCGGGCCTCTACATGCGCACGCCGCCGCCGATCGCCAGAGCGGAGGGCCCGATGGCTGCGAATTCTGCGCTATGCGGCCGTGGGCTGCGCGCTCGGGGGCAGGTCCGGGACTTCGGGCGCGGGATGGCCTATCAGCGCCCGCACGAAGATCACCCAGATGGCGATCATGCCCCAGGCGAGCCCGACGACCACGCCGCCGTCGATGATCCCGCGCCAAGGCTGGCTGAGCTGACGCACCATCACGACCAGAGCGATGATGCCGAACACGAAGCCCCAGGACACGATCTTCTGGCGACGCGTGCTGTAGAAGAGACTCATACAGAAGAACAGCGCCAGCACCAGACGGAGAGGTTTCGGGTTCCGGCCCAGGTAGATGGCTCGACTGACCACCCGCGGGCTGAAGCGGAGCTGGAAGGCGCGATAGCCCTCCGAGTAGCCCATCACCACCATGCATCCGA
>JAACVI010000565.1 GCA_009992505.1 Myxococcales bacterium | reverse complement strand
CGCCTCCTCGCGCGCACCGGCCGAGAATTGAGGCCCCCGGCTCCGCCGGCGTTAGCCTGCGCCATGGGCTTCGCACCACGACGTCTGCTCCTCGCTGGCTTCACGCTGCTCGCCGCCAACCTGGGCGCGCCCGCGAACCTGCATGCCTCGCCGCTCGGGGGTGTGGAGGACGCCGGGCGCATCGAGGGAGGCGCCCCGCCCGCCGTTCACGCGCCGCGCCCTGCTCACGTGCCGCGTCGCAGCGTCCTCCAACACGCCGCGCCGGACGGTCCTCGCCTGCGCGTCGTCGGGCGCGTGGCCACGGGCGTGGAGCCCAAGAGCGTCAAAGTCTCGCCCGATGGTCGCCGCGTGTACGTGGCGAACTTCGGCATGCTCGACCGCCAGAACATCTCCGTCTTCGACGCGGACACGCTCGCCCCCGTCGGACAGGTCGACTTCCCTGGGAACGCCGTCGAACTCGAGTTCTCGCGCGACGGTCGGACCCTGTACGCGTCCAACTTCCGGCGCGCCGTGGTCGAGGTGATCGACGTCGCGACGCTGACGCTGCGCAGCGAGATTCGCGTCGGCAGCAACCCCAAGACCCTCGCGCTCTCGCCCGACGGCGCGCGGCTCTACTGCGCCAATTGGTCCGACGGAACGCTGTCCATCATCGGTGTCGCGGAGGGCCGCGAGCTGCGCCGCGTGCGCGCCGGCAGGCATCCGCGGGGCGTCGTCGTGATGCCCGACGGAAGCGTGCTCGTGGCCTCGTTCTACGACGATGTCGTACGCGTCCTCACGCCCGACGGCGACCGCGTCGCCCGCTTCGACACCTGCCGCCTCCCGCGCCACCTCGCGCTCTCCCCCGACGCCTCGCGAGTCTGGGTCACGTGCACCCTCGGCAGCATCGGCGCCTACGACCTGAGCGACCATCGCCGGCACGTCTTCGCGCTCACGGGCGACAACCCGCGCACCCTCGACGTGGGTTGGGGCGGACGCTTCGTGGCCACGGCGAACTTCGGCTCGA
>JAACVI010000215.1 GCA_009992505.1 Myxococcales bacterium | reverse complement strand
TGCTCGGGGGAGACGTAGCTCGGCGTGCCGAAGACGCGGCCACGCTCCTGGGACTTCTCTTCCTGGCTCGCGAGGTCGGACGCACACACGCCGAAGTCGAGCAGCGACACCAAGAGCTCACCGTTGGGCCCGCGATCGAGCATCACGTGTTCGGGCTTCACGTCGCGATGGACGTAGCCCAGGTTGTGAGCGCGATGCAGGATCGCGGCGACGCGTAGCGCGATCACCGCCGTGTCCGCGCTGCTGAGCGTGCCGTGCCGCCTCAGCATGCGATTCAGGCTCTCGCCACGCAGCCGCTCGAGCACGAGGAAGGGAGAGGAGTCGGGCAAGATGCCCTCGCCCAGCACCGGCACGATGCCCGGATGCACCACGCGACGCGCCACCTCGGCCTCTCGTCGAAGCCGGCGCACCAGGCTCGCGTTGTAGGCGAAGACCGGCCGCATCGTCTTGAGGACGACCGTGCGACCTGTCCACTCGTCTTCGGCCTCGAAGACCACCCCGGTTCCCCCGACCCCGATGCAGGCGCCGACGCGGTAGCGACTTTCGAGCACCGTCCCACGAAGCCCTGCGCGTTCGTCCGATGCCATGGGCAGACCATCGGAGCCCTGGGGATCTGGGTCAAAAAAACGGCGCGGATCGACGAGTATTTCGCCCGGTCACCGCCCGCGCGGCCCTGGATCAGATGGCGGGAGCGCCCTCGTTGATCAGGATGGAGCCGGCGCTCGACGTCACACGAATCTCTGGACCGCCTAGGCCGATGTCGAATGTCAGACCGTCCACAGCTGCGGAGTCCTCCGCCGGCGCGTCGTAGTCGATGTTGCCTGCGTGGATCACCACATGGCCGGGCGTCTCTACGTGCAGCGTCCAATTGCCACGGGGTGGCAGGTAGAGCTCCAGGAAGCCCGTCGGGCTGTCGCTGCTGCTGTCGAGCTCGAAGTCCGGGACGCTGGTGCTCACGAGCGTGATCTGGGCGTTGCTCTCGGTGCGGACGACGCCGCCGGCGCGGGTGCTGCCGTAGACCGAGCCCGTGGCCGTGAGGTCGACGGGGATGGTGCAGTCGAGGGTCACGCTGCCGTCGGCGACGACGGGCGCCGAGACGTCGTGCAAGGTGATCGAGCCGGCGCTGGCGAAGACGGGCGCGGAGAGGTCGCTCAGATCCAGGGTGCCGCGGGCGAGGATCAGGGACGTCGCCACGTCGGCCGGGATGAAGGCGTCGAGGCCGACCAGGCTCACGGACTCGCCACCGACCATCTGGAGCCGCACGACGTCTCCGCGATTGGCCAGCTCCGCCCGGATCGTGTCGCCGCTGTGGCCCCACTCGAGCATGTCGAGGTGCACGGAGAAGCGCGTGTTGCCGCCGTGCACCCGGACGGTGTCGTCGGCCGAGACATCGCGGAACTCGAAGCTCGTGACGCCGTCTGCGGGTGCGTCGAGCTCGGTGCCGCGCTCGGCCACGTCCACGCCGAGGACGACGCCGCAGCCCGACGCGAGCAATAGGCCGAAGAGCGCGAGGGAGCGGCTCACTCGATCACTGGACATCGGGGTTGATCGCAATGCTGAAGGTGAAGGGGACGGACAGGATGGAGCTGCCCTGGGGCAGCACGGCAGAGCCGACCTGGAAGTCCGAGAGATGCTGCTGGTAACGCACCGACAGGCCGAAGCCGAAGCAGAGATGTTCGAAGGTGAGCCCGCCATCGCCGAGTCCGCAGCCCCAGAAGCGCACCCCGACCTCCCCACTCAGCGCGACGCCGCGGCTGGTGGCGAGGTTCGCGCCCGTGCGCCGCTGAATGGGCAGGCGCGCCAGACCAAAGACGTGGACGATGAGCCCGCCGTCCCCATGCCAGCCGACGTGATAACCGAGGGCCGGCACGACATCGAGCGCGTGGCGCGAACCGCCGAGTAGATTGGCGGAGCCGGCGCCAAAGGCGAGGGAGACGTCGAGGTAAGGCGAGACGTAGCCGAGGAAGATGGCGGGATCGACCAGGACGCCGGTCGCGTGAGATTGGGAGGTGGAGAGCTCCATCGCCACTTGGTAGAGCTGGGATTCGTCGCGCGGCGCCGCCTGGGCCGTGCTCGTGCCCAGTCCGAGGAGCGCGAAGCCGAGGAGCCCGAGCGCGCGGCCGACACCGGATCTGGGGATGACCCGCGCGTGGGGTACGACGTGAGACGAGTTTCGACCCATGCCTGGCCGGCCTTGCAACCCATGGGCCACGAAAATCATCAACGATCTCGGTGTCAGGTGCGCAGCTTGGCGCACGCCGCGAGCTTCAGTGCGAACCCGTGTTCGCGCTCTCGACCGAAGCCGGGAGGTGGCTCTCAACTCTCCGCTTGGCGCTCGAGCAGGACGAGGTGCTCCTGGCGCATGCCGCGCCCGGTGAAGTCGGGGCGAGGCTGGGAAGCGGACGCGATGTAGGTGAAGCCGGCGCGCTGGGCCAGGTCGCGCAGCTGGCGACCACCCGCCACGCGCTCGTCGCCGAACTGGGCGTCGCCCACGAGGAAGACGGCCACGCCGCGCGGGACCATGACGGCCCCGACGGAACGCAGGACCTCGAGCAGCTCGCGCTCCCAGCGCCCGGCACCGCCCACGCCCGAGAGGTTGCGACGCGCACCGACCTCGTAGCGCTCGAGGTTCGCCGGATCGAGATCGAGCCAGGGATAGCGCAGCTCGTGATGCATCACGTAGTCGTAGGTCCCGCCGTAGGGCGGCGAGGTGATGACAAGATCCGCGCGCGGCGGTTCGCCGAGCAGCTTGGGCAGGCGACGCGCGTCGCCCTCGATCAGCCACGGTTCGGGCGAGTCCGCGGGCGTGACGCTCTCGAGCTCGGCCCAACGCTCCACCAGGCCGAGACCGCGACGATAGAAGTGCTCGGTGACGAGGCCCTTGCGCAGCTTGCGCGCGATGCCCGTGGTGTCGCTCTCGGATCGACGATAGGAAAACTTCATCACCACGGACGAGAGCAGGAGCTCGAAGGCGCGACGATCTTCCGTGCGAGGCACGGTGCGGATCTCTTCCCAGAGACCCCCGAGCTCCTTCAGCACGTGCCCGGCGTACCAACGCACGTGATGGCGCGGAACCGGCGCGACGACGGGCTCACGATCACGCACGCGCATCTCGGAGCGCAGCGCCAGATCCTTGAGCTGCACGAGGAAGCGCTCGCGCGAGTCCAGCGAGCGAATCTGCGTCTTGATCTCGGCGACGCGCAGACCGAGCGGGTTCAGATCCACGCCGGCCGCGAGCATGCCGGCCACGCGCGCCTCCACCATCGTGGTGCCGCTGCCGCAGAAGGGATCGAGCAGCTGATCGCCGGGACGGCTCAGGCTCGCGATCAAGGTGCGCGCGATGGCCGGATGCATGCGCGCCGGGTAACCGTGGATGTTGTGCGTGAGCGTGTCCGGGGACTCGGTGGCGGCGGCCTCGAAGGCCTCGCGCAAGATGTCGGAGGCGTCCACGTCTCCGTCCACACGCGTCGGCCCACCTTGATGGCTCAAGGCGAGTCGCATGCGCGGCTCCTCCATCGCTTCGGCATTGGAAGCGCGAGGCGCGGGCTTGGGCGAAAACGACGGAGCGTCCTCGCGAGACGCGTGACTGCGCTTCGGGGACGACACTTCGTCACGAGCGGGACGACTGCGCTTCGGCGAGGACGACCCGGCTTGGTCGCGAGCGGGACGACTGCGCTTCGGCGAGGACGCCGCGTCACGCGAAGGTCGGTCGGCCCTGGCCGACGCCGACGACGCCTCGTCGCGAGGCGGACGGCGATCCGAGGACGACTTGGCTGCCTCCGCCAGACGTCTGCGCGCCGGGGACGCGGACGACCCTTCCTCGCGAGACGGACGGCTGCGCTTCGCGGGCTCGTCGCCCCAGAAGCCGGGACCGAGCTTCTTGCCTGGCTTGGCGTTGCCGGGCTTCTTGCTCCCGGACTTCTTGCCGCTCGACTTCTTGCGGACCTTCGTGCCAGCCGGCTTCTTGGCGAGCCTCTTGGCGCGGGGCTTCTTGCCGCTGGGCTCTGGAGCGTCGCTCATGATGTCCTCGGTAGGCCAAAGAAGGCGCGCATGGCGACGTACTCGGCGGTGCGTTCGCCCGCTGCGTCACGGGCGACGAAGCGGACCATCTCGGGCTCTGCGCCCTGGGGAGATTCGGCTTCATGCCTGAGCGTGAAGACGTGGAAGAGCGGGCCGGGCCGACCCTCTCGCGGCCAGAGGGAGAGACATCGCTCGATGGCCAGCCCTGCGTCGCGCGCGCCCGACGAGACGCGCTCCGGGTGGCCGCCCTCCGCACAGACGACGAAGCGACCCGCCGGTGCGAGCAGCCGGGACGCCGCGCGCAGGTAGTCTTCGACGCCGCCTCGCAGCTCCATGCGCGCGTGGGCGCGCTGCGTGTCGGGCGAAGGCGTGGCCGTGCCGGGAGGCTGGTAGGGCGGCGTGCCGGTGATGAGCGAGCAGCGCTGGTTCAAGACCTCGGGCAACGACTCGTCCCGCAGATCCCCGTGGATCAGCCGCGCGCGCTCGTCCACGCCGTTGCGCGCGACGTTTCGTTGCAGCAGGTCGAAGGAGATCTCCTGCGCTTCGACGCCCACGAAGCGAGCCCGCGGCAGCTTCCACGCGAGCATCAAGAGCACCGAGCCGATGCCGCAGCCGAGGTCGCAGACCGTCTCCGCTTCAGGCAGAGCCCGCGCGCCCTCGAAGGCCGTGGCCACGTCGTCGAGGGAGTAGCGATGACCTCGCTTGCGCTGCAGCAGCCGAAAATCGGCCGTCAGCAGATCGTCGGTCAGCGGATCGTCCGCAAGGAGCGCGTCTTCGCTGGCGTTCACACTGGACAACGAGCTCATGGCGCCACGTAGTGGCCCGAACGGCCGCCCGTCTTCTCGAGCAAGCGCGTGTTCTCGATCACCATGGCGCGGTCGACGGCCTTGAGCATGTCGTAGACCGTGAGCGCGGCGACGCTGACCGCCGTGAGCGCCTCCATCTCCACGCCCGTGCGATCGCGACAGCGCGCCGTCGCCTCCACGTGCAGCCGCTCTCCGTCGGCGTCGGGCTCGAAGTGGACCTCGACGCTCGTCAGCGCGATCTGATGACAGAGGGGGATGAGCTCCCAGGTGCGCTTGGCCGCCTGGATTGCCGCGACGCGCGCCACGGCCAGCACGTCCCCCTTCTTGGTGCCCGCTTGCTGAAGCGTTCGCAGCGTCTCGGGGGCCATGCGCAAGGTGGCGCCAGCGCGAGCGAGCCGCTCGGTCTCGCCCTTCTGCCCGACGTCGACCATCTGGGCGCGACCGCTCGCGTCCAGATGCGTCAGATTCGCGG
>JAACVI010000214.1 GCA_009992505.1 Myxococcales bacterium | reverse complement strand
GCCGAAGCACGGGGTCGCTGTGGTAGGTGTTGCCCAGGACGGGCGGCGGCTGATTGAAGGGGCTGACCATGCGCAAGTCCTAGCGCCAAGCGGCGCAACTGAAAAGGACGGGCCTCACAGCGATTGCGCGCGGTTCAAGTCAGGGCGTCGACGCCGACGCGGACGACACGCCAAGCTCGTGCTCGAGGAAGCCGTACATGCGAGCGTAGCGCTTCACCAGATCGCTGCGGCTGGTGCCGGCGCCGTGGCCGACCGAGCGCTCCATGTAGAAGTAGATGGGGTCGGACGACGACGTGGCTTCCTGCAGGCGCGCGGCGAACTTGGTGGAGTGACCCCAGAAGACGCGGCTGTCGTTCTCGGCCGTCTCGATCAAGACCGAGGGGTAGGCCACGCCGTCCCCCACGTGGTGGTAGGGCGAGTAGGCGTAGAGGTAGGGGAACTGCGCGGCGTCCGTCGCCGTGCCGTACTCGGGCACCCACAGCTGCGCGGGCGGGAAGCGGTCGTAGCGCAGCATGTCGTACAGGCCGACGTAGCTCGCCGCGGCGCGGAAGGTCTCGGGCACGCGCGTGACCATCGCACCCATCAAGAGCCCGCCGTTGCTACCGCCCGTGATGGCGATGCGCTCGGGTCGGCTGATGCCGCTGCTCGCGAGCCAATGGATGGCGGCCTCGAAGTCCTCGAAGACGTGGTGCTTGTGCTCGAGGTTGCCGGCGCGATGCCAGTCCTCGCCGAATTCGCCGCCTCCGCGCAGATTGGCGATGGCGTAGACGCCGCCGCGCTCGACCCAGTACAGCGCCGAGCGTGTGAAGTCGGGCATCAGCGAGACGTCGAAGCCGCCGTAGCCGTAGAGCAGGGCGGGGTGGTTGCCGTCGCGGGCCATGTCGCGACGGTGGATCAGTTGCAGCGGGATCTCCGTGCCGTCTTCGGAGGTCACGCGAACCATCTCGACCACGTAGGCCGAGGTGTCGAGGTCCGTGTGCACCTGATCGAGGAGCGTGGGCGTCGGCATGGGCGTGGGCATGGGAGCCGTGACCGTGCTGCGCGAGGGTCCTGGCGGGGGGCCCCCGAGGTCGACGACGTAGAGGCTCGGCGGCGTCATCGGGCTACTGAAAGTGAAGGCGAAGATGTGGGATCGACCCGTGCCCGACGCGCTGCTGACGGAACCTCGGGCGGGCAGGGCGACCTCTCCCAACGGCTCACCCTCGAGGTCGTAGCGCACGATGCGCGAGCGGACGTCGTCGATCAGTGTGAGCATTAGACTGCCCGAGCTCAGCTGCCAACCGTCGATCTTGCCCGGGCCTTGGGGCACGACATCGGTCCAGGCGTCGGGTCCGAGCGCGCCGCCGAGCGCGACCTTGGCGATGCGATAGCGCGGCGCCTCGCGATTCGTGTAGAGCATGATCTGATCGCGCACCACGTGGCCGACGGTCACGTGGTCTTCGCCCACGACGACGTCGCGCAGCGGGTGGTCGGCGTCGGGCGCGGCCACGCGTGAGCGGGGATCCTCGCCGCGATCGAAGACGCGCACGTCGCTCGCGGACCAGCCGCGGAAGGTCGTGAGCACGACGTAGCGATCGTCCTCGCCCACGTCCCCGCCGGGGAAGTGCGCGCCATCCTCGGCGCCGAAGACGAGGGGGTCGCTCGCGCTCGGCTGCCCGAGGCGGTGGAAGTACACGCGCGGGAAGTAGGTGTCGGGATGCTCGGCGTCGTGGCCAGGCTCGGTCGGCGCGGGGTAACGCGTGTAGTAGAAGCCGGTCTCGTCGTGGAGCCAGGAGAGGGACGTCCACTTGGTGCGCTCGATCTGGTCGCTCAACTCCGCGCCCGAGTCCACGTCGAGCACGTGCAGCACGCTGCGCTCATCGCCCGCTTCGCTGATGCCGAAGGCCAGGTAACGACCGCCGGGCGAGGCGTAGTACCAGTCCATGGCCGCGTGCTCGCCGCGCTGGCTCGGATCGATCAGCGGGCGCGTGGTCTCGCCTTGTCGCACGTAGAGCACGGGCTGCTCCGCGTCGCCCTCACGCTTGGTGTAGAAGATGCGCTGGGCGTCGAAGGTGCCGGTTCCGCCGATCTGCACGCCAGCGATGGTGCCGATGGAGAGCAGGGTCTCGATGCGCGCGTCGCGGGCCGGGTCGTCGTAGCGCGCGAGGGCATGCTCCGTGCGCTCGGTCTGGGCCTGGATCCACGCCTGGGTCTCGGGGCTGTCTTCCTCGAGTGCACGATAGGGGTCTGCCACGGTCTGGCCGTTCAACGTCTCGGTCACGGCGCCTCGACGGGCTCTAGCGTTCAGCTCGTGCATGCGGGCCTCCGGGGAATCATCCGTGGCATGTGTGGTCGTCGATGGTGCCCCGTGACCGCACGCGCTGAGAGCGAGCAGGGAGAGCAGCGAGATCGGGGCTTTCGGCCGAAGATTCCTCATGCGCCCTCAGTCGCAGATGGGGCCGAACTTGACAAGGGTCGTCCCCAATGACGCCCAGCGACGAAATCACGAGCAGCGTCCCCAATGACGAAAGTGACGAGGAGCGTCCGGGGCCCTATACAGGCGCATGGAACGACTGTTCATGATCTTCGCGGGCGTCAACGGGCTGTTGGCGGTGGGGCTGGGCGCGTTTGGGGCGCACGGGCTGAAGTCCCGGATGGCGGCGCTGCCGGACGGGGTGCAGCGACTGGAGTGGTGGCAGACGGCGGCGCACTACCAGCTGACGCACGCGTTCGCGCTCGGGCTCGCGGCCTGGTTGGTGTCGCGCGTGCCGGGGACGGCGGCGAACGTCGCGGGCTTCGCCTTCGCGCTCGGCATCCTGCTCTTCAGCGGCAGCCTGTACGTGATGACGCTCAGCGGCGTGCGCGCGCTGGGCGCCATCACCCCGCTGGGTGGTGTGAGCTTGCTCGTGGGTTGGGTCGCGGTGATCGTCGCGGCCACGAGGATGTAGACGGGCGCCGCCCGAAGGCGGCGAGTCGTCAGTGCATGCTGGCGGCTTGCTGCGCGGCCTGCTGCTGAAGCTGACGCTGGATCTGCTGCATCAGCTCGGGCGGGATCTGTCCGCCACCGCCGCCACCACCGGGCATTCCGGGCATCCCCTGAGGCATGCCGCCGGGCATCCCGGGCATGCCGGGCATGCCGCCGGGCGCCTGGTTCATCGCGCTGGCCCCGGGCGAGCCGGGGACCGGGTTCTGGAACTTGCTCGCGTCGGGATGCATGCGCTCCGCCAGGAAGCTCGAGACGACGTAGATCAGGGGGCTGCCCTCGCGCTGGACGTAGAACTGCTGGTCGTTGCCGGGCGTGGCGTGACCGAGGTGGAGGGTGATGGTCTCCTCGGTCGGCGCGGGCGCCACACCCCCGTCGGGCGTCCCAGGCTGGTGGCGCACGAGGAAGGTGACGGTGGGGCTGGTGTCGTCGAGGCCCGCGGCGGCCGCGTTCACGGAGTCGTCCGCGAAGTCCACGGCGCGCATGCGAGCGAAGGTGGCCACGGCCGACTGCACCTTGGAGGAGCCGAAGCGCTCGATCTCGGCCTGTCCCTCGGCGGGCGCCCAATCCTCGCCCGACCTCAGGAAGTGGAAGTCCCCGTCGGGGCTGTGCCACTGGATGTCCGCCACGTCCGTGGGCGCCACGTCGACCACGCGTCGATCACGGAAGTCCTTCGGATCCTTGTCGAAGGCGTACTTGATCGAGCCCGCGACGCTGAGCACGACGTCCTGCCCGCTGGGCAGCACCATGCTGTTGCCACCTCGGAACGAGCCGATGACGATGTCGAGCGGCGCGCCCTCTCCGGCGTGGGCCACCACGTGGATGCCATGGGCCGGATCGACCTCGAGGCGCTCGTGGTTGGCCGCGTTCCTGGCGGCGACGCCCTGCACGTCGAGGCCCACGAGCTTGTCCAGAGCCGTGCTCACGCTGGCCTGGTCCGCGTCCGCTTCCACCGGCGCCATCATGCGCCAGGTCTCGCCGGACTTCTCCAGGCGGATGGTCGGGTGATCCGGCCGCGTGATCTCGAGGCTGGTGATCGCCTCGCGATCGAGCGTCGGGAGCGTGGGCGCCTCGGTGCTCTCCGGCGGCTCGTTGGCCTCCGTGCGCTGACTCAGGCCCCAGTAGAGACCTCCGCCGAGCAAGGCCAGGACAGCCACGCCGATGTAGAGACGGTTCTTCTGCCAATCCATGATTGCCTCCAGGCTAGGCGCGAGCGCTTTGTTTCTTGGCCTGCCGCATTCGCCACCGGATCAAGCCGAAGAGGCCGAAGGCGAAGGGGATGCCCAGGGTATTGAGCCAACGGTAGAGCGCCTTCTTGTGGCGCCATGCGTCGAGCGCGGCGCTGGTGTCTTGCAGCGCCGCCTCGGCGCCCTCGCGATCGCCGGCCTGTGCGGCCTGCTGCGCCTGGGCGTAGGCGTCACGCACGGTGGAGGGCACGTCGAGCCCGGGCTCCTCGACGTCTTTGGCGCGAATGGCGATCAGCGCGTCGTCCTGCGCCAGCCAGTCCACGATGTTCAGCGCCATGGCCATGTGGCTCGTGTCGCGCTCGCCGTTCGGGCCCGCCTGGGGCAAGAACTCGTCGCGCAGCATGGCGCTGGTGCCGATCACCAAGACGCGCGCCGGAGCCGTGGACTGCGCGGGCTCATCCACGCCACCGTTGCCCGCGACGCCGGCGTCGGGAGCGCTGATGGGCGGAGCGGCGAAGGCGGAGGGCAGCGTGCCCTGGATGGCCACCATCAGCGGGAAGGGGCCGGTCGCGCCCTCCATGTGCCACTCCTCGGGTCGCTTCGGCTGGATGTCGATGTGGGCGCCCGTCATCAGCCACGAGTTGTCGCTGCTTCGCGCCAGGACCTGCACGCTCGCGTCGTGCGGGGCGTCGGTGAGCTCGAGGCTCGACGTGAAGGGGAACGCCTCGGTGTTGAGGCGGAAGAGCGCCGGGTGTTCGCGCGCGGCGTCGTCGAAGTTGATGGTCGGCACGGGCGGGTAGGGCACGGCCACGGTCATGCCGAAGGGTCCGCGCATGGGCGCCCGGCTGCATTGCGCGTCGGCGACGATGTCGTCGTGCATGCGCACGCCCCAATGGGTGAGCAGCGTGTTGAGCCCGGTCTGCACCGGCTCGGCGCCGGGCTGGCCCTGGAGGCTGAGCTTGATGCCACCGCCGAAGATGCCGACGGACCCACCGGTCATCACGTACTGGTCGATGTGGCGGAGCTCGATCTCGCTGATCTCCGTCTCCGGGCCGATGATCAACAGCGCCTTGATGTCGGCCGGGACCGCCTGATGGGCGTCCACCTCGTGGATGTCGTAGGTCGGCAGGGCGGAGCGAAGACCGGTGAGGCC
>JAACVI010000213.1 GCA_009992505.1 Myxococcales bacterium | reverse complement strand
CGCCTCTCTTCCTGCTCTTCGCCCTCGCGTGCAGCTCGGGAGGCGCGACGCCGGGCTACGGCGCGCGCTGCTCCGGCAACGCGGACTGCGGAGGCGTCACGCCCACGTGCGCAGGCGGCTTCTGCGTCGAGTGCGCGAACAACGCGGCCTGCCCGTCGGGCGATCCCATCTGCAACAGCGACGGCTTCTGCGCCGAGTGCCAGAGCAACGCCGACTGCGGCGGCGGCGACCCCTTCTGCAGCGTGGATCGTCAGCGCTGCGTGGAGTGCCGGAGCAACGCCGACTGCGGCGCGGCCCAGCCCCGATGTGATCGCGGCAGCTGCAAACCCATGTGCACCACCAACGTCGACTGCGACCCGGACCAGCTCTGCCATCCTTCGCATCTCGTGTGCGTGGACTGCGTGGCCGACTCGGATTGCCCGACCGACAAGCCCATCTGCGACGGCGACCGCGGACGCTGCGAGCGGTGCGTGACCGCCAGTCAGTGTGGAGCCGCCGATCCCTTCTGCATCAACCACGAGTGCCGTGAGTGCATTCAGAACACCGACTGTCCGACGGGACAGATCTGCAACCAGGACCTGCGCTGCGACTGAGCTCGCTCAACGCGGACGAAGGTCGGCGGGGCTACTGCTCGGGCGCGCTCGCGCCCGGGCTACGGATGCGAAAGCCGCGACGGTGGCCGTGACGCAGGGTCGGTCGCCGGTAGCGGTCGACCGCGGGGCTGGGCTCGGGGCGAGTCGGATGGGGCGGAGGCCGGCGCACGCCAGCGTCGAAGCGCGTGAGTCCCGGACCGCGACCCGGGCCCACGATGGCGGTGGAGGCATGACCCGCGTCTGGCCGCGCCGTCGGTGAGGCGTGTGCACCGGCGTCGTGGAGGGCGGGCACGTTGGCCACGGGGCCCTCGCCTGGCTGCGGAGGGTGATCCGCGGCGCGCGGCGGGAAGAGCACGTAGACGGAAGCGGCGAGCAGCAGGAGCCCGAAGATCGTCCACCCGATCACGAGCCGCCGGGTCCCGTGCGAGGCGGGCGGGCCCACGGGCGCGACGAAGCTCCCGCTGGTTTTGAGATCGAGCTCGGGCACGAGCGGCGCAGTGCCGGTTCCCAAATCGAGCGCGGGCACGGGCGACGGACCACTCACGCGCGGGCCGGGGGGTGGCACGGGCGGCGGGCCAATCACTGGTCCAGGGGGTGGCACGCGCGGTGGACCACTCGGACGAGGCTGGGCCAGGTGGCTGACCGTCGGCTCCGGGGGCCCCGGCACGAAGGACTTGTCGCCGCTCGACGAGTCGGCGAACTCGAGCACCTGCGAGGCGCTCACGGTCATGGTGCGCAGGGGCGCCCTCTCGATGTCGCCCCCGGGGGAGATCCCCCCCGGCAGCACCATGCTGTTCGGCATGTGCTGGCGATCCTGGCCGAGCGCTTCGGCGCACGCGGCTCGCACCAGCTCGGAGAGGTGAGAGGCGTCGAGGGCCAGGGCGCTGGGCACGGCGCCGGCGAGGGCTCGGCGGAATTCCTGCGCGCTGACGTAGCGGTCCTCGGGCGCGGGCGCGAGCGCCTTCAACACCACGGCGTCGAGCTCGGGGCTCACGGCGGGGTTGTACTGACTCGGCGCGACGTGCTCGGGCGCGAGCACCTCGTCCAGCACGGCGAAGTCGTTGTCGCCCCCGAAGCGGCGACGCATCGTCAGCATCTCCCACAGCACGATCGCGAGGGCGTAGGTGTCCGAGCGACGGTCGACGTCCTTCCCGCGCGCCTGCTCGGGCGCCATGTAGCGCAGCTTGCCCTTGAGCGACGCTCGCGTGGTCTGCTGCATGCGACTGCGCGCCTTGGCCACGCCGAAGTCGATCAACTTCACGTGGCCTTCCCAGGCGAGCAGCACGTTCTGCGGGCTGACGTCGCGGTGGACCAGGCCCTCGAGCCGACCGTTGGCGTCCTTCAGCTCGTGCGCGGCGTGCAGCCCATCTGCCACCTGCACCGCGATGTACACGGCCATCTGAGGCGTCATGCGCCGACCGAGGATGCTCAGGCGCTTGACCAGCTGGGAGAGCGAGACGCCGCTCACGTACTCCATCACCAGGAAGTGCTGACCGTCGAGCTGGCGCAGCTCCTCGATGTGCACGACGTTCGGGTGGTGGATGCGCGACGAGAGCAAGGCCTCGTCCACGAACATCTCCACGAAGGTCGGATCCTCGGCCAGGTGCTCGTGCACGACCTTGATCGCCACGTGCTTGCTGAAGCCAGAGGCTCCACCGCGCCGGGCGAGGTAGAGCGTCGCCATCCCGCCCGCGCTCAGCTTGGAGAGGATCTCGTAGCCGCTGATGGTGTCTCCAACCCGGATCACTGGCCGAATCCTAGCAGGGATGCCGGATATTGCGCGCAAAGGGGCGGGCCCCAGCGGGCCCCGCGGTGTCAGCCCTCTTCGCTCGCCAGGATCGCGGCGGCGGCCTTCAGCCCGTCGACGGCGGCGCTGACGATGCCCCCCGCGTAGCCCGCGCCTTCGCCCACCGGGTACAGGCCGTGGAAGCCGGTGCACTGCATGTCCTGGTCGCGCACGATCCGGAGCGGTGAGCTGGTGCGGGTCTCGCTGCCGAAGAGGTTGGCCTCCTTGGTGACGTAGCCGTGCATCTTGCGGTCGAACTCCGCCAGGCCGCGCGCGAGGGGCTGGCTGACGAGCTCGGGCAGCACCTGCCACAGGTCGGCGGCCACGGCGCCGGGACGAAAGCGGGTGGGCGCGAGCTTGCCCGTCGCGTTCTGCTTCAAGAAGTCCGTCATGCGCATGGCGGGCGCGTAGTAGCGGTCGCCCGCGGCGTGGAAGGTCGCCTGCTCGAGCGCACGCTGAAAGGCGACGCCCATCAGCGGGCCCTCGGCGTAGCCGTTGCGCATCAGGTCCTCGGGCGTGACCTGCACCACCAGACCCGAGTTGGCGAAGCGCCCGCCGCGCTTGGCGTTGCTCATGCCGTTGACGGCCATGCCGCCCGCTTCGGTCGGTGAAGGCACGATCAGGCCGCCCGGACACATGCAGAAGCTGTAGACGCCGCGCTTGCCCACGTGCTCGTCCGGCAGCTGGGCCGAGAGCGCGTAGTCCGCGGCGCCCAGGCCGGGATGCCCCGCGGCGGCGCCGAGCTGGATCGTGTTCACCAGCTCCTGCGGATGCTCCGCGCGCACGCCGACGGCGAAGGCCTTGGGCTCCAGCGGAATGCCCAGCGCCTCGAGGCGCTCGTAGGTGTCGCGCGCCGAGTGGCCCGTGGCCAGGATCACGGCCTGCCCGCGCAGCTCTTCCCCGGCGCTCGTGCGCACGCCGACCACGGCGCCTTGATGCACGAGCAGGTCGTCCACGCGCGTGTCGAAGCGCACCTCGCCGCCGAGCTCGATCAAGCGCAGGCGCATGGCGCGCACGATGTGGACCAGCTTGTCCGTGCCCAGGTGCGGGTGAGCGTCGACCAGGATCGATTCGGGCGCGCCGAAGCGCACGAAGCAGGCGAGCACCCAGCGCATGAAGGGGTGCTTGATGCGGGTGTAGAGCTTGCCGTCGGTGTAGGTGCCCGCGCCGCCTTCACCGAAGCAGAGGTTGCTCTCGGGGTCGAGCTCGGCGCGCGTGCGCAGCTTGCCGATGTCGCGCATGCGGCGCTCCACGGGCTTGCCGCGCTCGATGAGGACGACGCCTTGACCCGCCTCCGCCAAGGCCAGGGCAGCGAAGAGCCCAGCCGGACCGGCGCCGACGACGATCACGGGCGCGGACGCGCGGCGCGACGACGCGACGGGCAAGGACTCGGGGCGCACGGGGTCGATGCGCGAGTGCTCGACGCGCGCGACCTTGTTGGGCAAGGGCTCCGCCAGGGGCGCAGCGAGGGAGACCTCGTAGCTCATCACGAAGTGCACGTCGCGCCAGTGGCGCGCGTCGACACCGCGTCGCACGAGCACGGGCCGCGAGAGCGCGCCTGCGGCGACGCCCAGGCGCTTGGCCAGGCTGGTGAGGATCTGCGCTTCGGCTTCGTCGAGGCCGACGTCGATGTCGTGCACGATGTAGCGGAACTCGGTCTCGGGTCGTGCTTGGTCGGACACTAGGATCTCACGGGGGTAGGCGTCGGCTTGGGCGCGCCACATAGGGGACAGCGCGGAAGCTCGGCGGCGTAGGGTGCGTGGCAGCTCGCACAGAAGATGCGACCGGCCACGGTGGACTCGTCGAGCTTGCCCAGCTCGGGGTAGAGCGGCTCGAGCTCCGCCGTGCTCATGCGGTCGTTCTCCTCCGCCGGAGACCAGACGACCTCGAGCGCGACGAGCTGACTGACCGTGAGCTGCGCCAGGGCGTTCAGGGCGCCGCGGATCTGCCCGGCGTCACGCGGATTCGTCAGGTCGATGAGCTCGACGCGGGCAGCCACGATCAAGGTCACGACGACCACGCCCTCGCCCTCTTCGGGCCGCGCGTGTTGCTCGGGGGCGTCGGCGCTTCGAATGGTGCCGCCCTCGGCGCGCACGACCTCGTGCCGGAAGCGGCTGCGGTAGTCGGCGACCAGACCGCGGAAGCCGCTCTCGGCCTGGGGCGGTGACATGGGGCGATAGTTCTTGGCGCCGGCGTAGAGCCAGGCGCGCTCGACGGTGATCAGCAGCTTGGCGGCTTCACGGCACAGACTGGCGAGGCCACTGGGCGTGCCGGTCGCGCCGCTCTTGGCCAGCTTGGTCAGGCTCTCTTGCACGAAGGGTCGCGCGCGCGCGTCGAGGGCGAGGGAGATCGCCGTCACGTCCATGTTTCCCCACATGGGCGATTGGGCCGAGGGCGCGGCGCCCGCGAGGTAGCTCGGGCGCGAGCCGCCGCCCGCGTTCTTGAGCAGCGCCTTGATGGCGAAGATCACCAACAGCACGAAGAAGAGAAAGCAGAGCCCACCTGCGGACATGGACCCGCCACCGCCACCGCCGCTGTACGACGAGCCGCCGCCGTAGGACGAGCCGCCACCGCCGTAGCTGCCACCGCCGTAGCTGCCACCGCCGCCGCCACCTCCACCGAAGCTGCCGCCGCCGAAGCTGCCGCCCGTGGACTGCGCCGCCACCGCTGCGGGCGCGAAGAGCGACGCGTCCGAGGGCAGGAGCAGCGCGAGCCCCAGCGCCAAGACCGTTGCCGTGATCAGGAGCCCAAAGCGGGTGCGCGCGAAGCTGCGCGAAGAGCGAGAGGACGTCATGGCCGCCACTCTATACGCATCGGAAGCTCTCCGCGCGAGGAGCGAGAGTGCAACGCCCGCGGGCCGTCAGCCGTTTCTTCTCGCCGGGGGCGCACCACAGTGGGGGCACGCGCCGAGCTCGGCGGCGTAGGGACCCGCGCAGCTCGCACAGACGACGCGACCCG
>JAACVI010000564.1 GCA_009992505.1 Myxococcales bacterium | reverse complement strand
CGGACCAGGTCGGCGCGACGCTGCGGGGCGCCACGGTGACCACGTGCAGGCGCAGCACGACGCGCGTCACGGTGGAAGTGCGCGCGAAGGTGCCGGCTTTGCCCTCGGGTTGCTCGAAGACCGCCTCCGTGCCCGGGCGTGGGAAGGGATAGGAGAGCTCGATGCGTTCGCCCTCGCGGTGCTGGCCGCCCACTAGACGGCAGCCGAGGAAGGCGTGCTCGACGTGCTCGTCCCCGGCCCGATCGCGCACGCCCACGCAGGTCATCCACGGATCCATCGTGTAGACGCGGTTCTGCGTATAGACCTCGAGCGTGCGGTAGGGACGCTCCGCCCGCGGCGCGGGGCCGTGCTGGTGGATCACCTCGATCTCGACCAGAGGCGTGTTGTCCGTGGGCGAGCTCATGCGAGGAGGCGCCACCAGGGCAGTGGAGTGGGCGCTCGCGGGCGGCATGGTGGGCGGGATGATCCGCGGCTCGGCCGCGCGCCCCTCGTCCGAGGTCTCCTTACCCGTGAGTCCGGGCGTGGCATAGCCACGAACGGTTGGTCGGTTGGGCGGCCCAGGCTCATCACTCATGGGCGGAGCTTACCAGGGCATCGCCGTCGGGGCCTCCACTCCTCGAAAGGCTCGCTTCGACCGCGGCCAGGACGCGCGGCGGCGCCGGACGGGCCGGACCGTCGCTCTGGAATTGCTCCTGGGTCTGCCAGATCTCGTCCTCGGCGCGCCCGAGGTCATGCGACCAGCGGTACCAGCGCAGCTTTCCCTCGCGGATCTCCACGGCCTGGTAGCCATCGGTCCTGTCGTGCGCCCAGCGCAGCGTCGTGCCGGGGTCCTGCAGGAAGCGAGAGAGCTGTGCGCGGTCCATGGGCATGATCATACACGCACACTGGACGGCGGCTCCTCGTGTAAAGTGGGCGGCGTGAGTGAGCGTGAGGAGCGAGGCAAGACCACCCGTCGTGGATTCGGAACGCCCGAGGTCAAGAGGCGTGTGGCGCCCGAC
>JAACVI010000563.1 GCA_009992505.1 Myxococcales bacterium | reverse complement strand
GCTCGCTTTCTTTTCCGTGCGCCTCTTCAGACCCAGGCGCTGCGCGAGGTGCTGTCCCGTGTAGGAGTCCTCGCAGCGCGCGACCTCGTGAGGCGTGCCCGTGCAGACGATGCGACCTCCCTCGGCGCCGCCCTCGGGGCCCACGTCGATCACGTGATCCGCGTGCAAGACGACGTCGAGATCGTGTTCGATCACCAGCACGGTGTTGCCGGCCTCGACCAGATGATCGAGCACGCCCAAGAGCTTGCGCACGTCTTCGAAGTGTAGCCCCACCGTCGGTTCGTCGAGCACGTAGAGGGTGCGGCCGTGGCGGCGCTTGCCCAGCTCGCGGCTGAGCTTCACACGCTGCGCCTCGCCTCCACTCAAGGTCGTCGCAGGCTGTCCGAGCTTCACGTAGCCGAGCCCCACATCCACCAAGGTGCCGAGCACGCGGGCGAGACGAGGATGGGCCCCGAAGATCTCCAAGCATTCGTCCACGCTGGTGTCGAGTACGTCGGCGATGGAGCGCCCCTTGTACAGCACGTCGAGGGTCTGGGAGTTGTAGCGTCGGCCCTTGCACACCTCGCAGGGCACGTAGACGTCCGAGAGGAAGTGCATCTCGACCCGGACCACGCCGTCGCCCGTGCACGCTTCGCAGCGTCCGCCCTTCACGTTGAAGCTGAAGCGACCGGCGTCGAAGCCTCGCGTGCGCGCCTCCGGGAGCTGCGCGAAGATGGCGCGCACTTCGTCGAAGGCCTTGGTGTAGGTGCCGGGATTCGAGCGCGGTGTGCGCCCGATGGGTCGTTGGTCGATGGAGATGACGCGATCCAGAGCCTCCACGCCCGTGATCGCCTCGTGGGCTCCGACGCGCGCCACCGACAGGCCCAGGGCTCGCATCAAGGCGGGCAAGAGCGTGGCGGAGACGAGCGAGCTCTTGCCGGCGCCGCTCACGCCCGTCACGGCGACGAACTGCCCGAGGGGAAACACCACGTCCTCTCCGCGGAGGTTGTTCTCGGTCGCACCCTTCAGGGTGATCGCGCCC
>JAACVI010000561.1 GCA_009992505.1 Myxococcales bacterium | reverse complement strand
GCATCAGCTCGGCATCCACCACTTCGTGTCCAAGGGCCAGGACCTGCAGCAGAACCTCACGAGAGCTCTGCTCACCGCGTGTGGCAGTCCGGTGCGCCCGGTCGACGTCGAGGGTTGAGACTCGACGATCAGCGTCCGGCGCGAAATGTGCTTGGCCTTCCTGCGCCGATCCATCCCCGCTCTTCGTTGCTCGTCGCTTACATACCCCCGGTATGTTCGCTCCTCGCGCCTTCTACGCGGGGCGCCTCGACGCAGGAAGGCGATCAGTTTATTTCCCTTCGGACACTCAGTGGGCGAGGCTGGCCTGGAGCCGGCGCCGAATGCCCGCGTCCGTCTCGACGCCGAGTCGCGCGCGCAAGGCCGCGAGGGCTTGGGCCGAGCCGATGCGCGAGAGCGAGATGGCCGCCGCTTCGCGCACGACGGTCTCGGGCCGCTGGAGGAAGGGCGCGATCTCGAGCGTGGCTTGTTCGCCGAAGGCACGTCCGAGGGAGAGCAGGCCTTCCCGTACGAAGAGGTCGCTCTGCCCAGGCAGCGTGATCACCGCGTGCAGGAAGGTGCGCGCTGCGTCGGTGTGGAAGGCCCCGGCGGCCGCGACGCTGCGCAGGCGCACGTAGGGCGGACGGCTCGCGTCGTTGTACAGCGCCACCAGCGTTCCCACGGTGGCGGGTCCCATGGCGCGCATGGACTCGTCGTTCGGCATGTCTTCATAGCCCGAGAGGACTTGCGCGAGTCGGTCCGCGTCGCTCGACGTGTTCTGGGCGAAGACGCGAGGAGCCGACAGAGCGCCCAAGCTCGTCAGGGCCAGGGCGAGGGAGATCAGGCGCATGGGGCGATGCATGGCCGGAGCATAGCAGCGAGAAGGAGGCCGGTCGAAATGGACTCGCGAATGCGCGGGCGTCGCCTCGAAACCGGCGGAGCAAGTGCTAGACCCTCGCCGTGATCCTGCGCACCGAGATCGTGGAGCAACGCGTCGCCGGGGATCGTGTCGTGACTCTGGTGAAGGACGTCGTGATGACGTCCGGGCCGATGCCGCTCGGCATGGTCCGCAAGCGCCTCTCGGCCTCGGAACCCTCGCGGCGCACCGTGCTGCTCGTGCACGGCTTCGGACAGAACCGCTACACCTGGCACTCGAGTCGACGATCCTTCTCCGCCTATCTGGCCGCAGAGGGCTATGACGTCTTCAACCTCGATCTGCGTGGCCACGGGCGCTCGCGACGCTTCGGCGCGAGCTCACCTCGCTTGCTCGACGACTACCTGAAGGAGGACGTGCCCGCCGCGGCGCGCGAGGCTCTGCGCT
>JAACVI010000117.1 GCA_009992505.1 Myxococcales bacterium | reverse complement strand
CTGCGAGGCGTCGCGACGCTGTTCGACACTCCGGCGCCCTTCCTCGATCCGCGCATCGACTTCGTCGACGTCTCGGCGCGTCCCGGCGTCGAACCGCGCCTGTCTGGTGCTGCGCTCCGCTTCCTCTGGCTGCGCAGGGACGCCGTCGACGCGGGCGGCGGCATCACCGCGGGCTACATGCTCGGCGGCATGCCCCGGCTCCTGGCCCGACACGTCGCGGTGCTGCTGCTGAAGGAGCCGAGCCTGTCACCTCCCGACATCGCCGTGCTCACGGGCACGAACCACGCGGCCGCCGTGATGCAGGCGGCCCTGCTCGAGCGCGGCATCCCCGCCGTGCTCGAGTCCACGGCGAGCGTCTTCGCGTCCGTCGAAGCCGAGGAGGTGGAGATCCTCCTGCGCGCCCTGCTCGCGCCGACCGACGTGCGCGCGATGCGGTCGGCGCTGGTCACGGGCCTGCTCGGCTACGGCGGCAAGGAGCTGCTCGAGCTCTCCACCGACGAGGCGCGCTGGGACGCGCTGGCGGCGGACTTCGGCCAGCTCCGGCACGCCTGGTTCGAGCGCGGCATGTCGGCGCTGGCCGGGCGCCTGCTCGACGTCTTCTCCGTCACACGACGTCTGCTGAGCCGACCGGGGGGAGAGCGCAGCTTGATGAATACGCTGCACGTCTTCGAGCTGCTGGGCGATATCTCGTCGAGGGAGCGACTGTCCGCGTCGTCCTTGGTGGAGCGCTTCCACGCCCTGCGCGTCGAGCCGAGCCGACGCTCCGCCGAGCTCAAGGATTCGAGTCAGCTTCGCCTGGAGAGCGACGCCAGCGCCGTCCGCGTGACCACGATCCACAAGAGCAAGGGGCTGGAATACCCCATCGTGTACGCGCCCTTCGTCTACGAGCTCGGCCTGAGCAAGGACAAGTTGCACGAGGGCGTGCGCTTCCACGATCCCGAAGCCGGATACCGCGAGACCCTCGACCTCGGATCTCCCGACGTCGCCGACAACCACGAGCTCGCCAAGGACGAGGCCTTCGCCGAGGGCATGCGCCTCTTCTACGTCGCGCTCACACGCGCCAAGTATCGCGCCTACGTGGTCTGGGGAGCCACGCGTGGCTTCGCCAAGTCCGCGCCCGCATGGCTCCTGCATGGCGCTCGCTGCGCCGCTCCGGACGAGTCGCCGCGCGCTTCCATGATCGAGCGCGTGAAGCCGCTCGACGACGACGAGCTCGAGGCGGATCTCCAGGCTCTGGTCACAGCTTCGCGTCGCGCGATCGCGGTGGAGGATCTGACCGAGACGGTCGCCGTCCGACCGACGCAGATCGAGCTCGACTTCACGCCGCCTCCCGAGCTCGTGGCTCGAGGCCCGCTACCCGACGTGCGCATGGCCTACCGCGTGGCGAGCTTCTCCTCCCTGAAGTCCTTCGGCCAAACCCGGGACCTGCTCGATGGGCGTGACCGTGATCAGGGCGTCGCGCCCGAGCCAGGCCCCGAGCCGGTGCAGGAAGCAGCGCGCGTCATCTTGGCGGACTTCCCCTCGGGCACGGGTCCGGGACACGTCGTGCACGAGGTCTTCGAGCGCTACGCCTTCGAGTCTCCCGAGACCACGCCGCTCGAGGAGCTGTGCACGCTCGCGCTCCAGCGTCGCGGCTTCGACCCCGCGCTCGCGCCCAAACTGAGCCTCGGCATGATCGAGGCGTTGAACACCCCGCTGGGTGAAGGTGAGCCGAGCCTGCACGAGATGGAGGCGCACCGCGCCGAGCTCGAGTTCTTCCTGAGCGCCCAGCCCGAGGCGAAGCTCGACGCCGCGCGACTGGCCGACGTCTTTCGCAAGCACGGCGCGCCCGCGGGAGATCCGTCCTACGCGGATCACCTGGCCCAGCTCACCTTTCCCCAGCTCACGGGCTACCTGCACGGCTTCGTCGACCTGATCTTCCGCGCCCGAGGCCGCTACTACGTGGTCGACTACAAGACGAACCACCTCGGAGACCGCGCTCGCGATTACGCGCCCGCCGCGCTGCTCGAGCCCATGGCGCATCACCACTACCACCTGCAGTACCAGCTCTACGTCGTGGCGATGGTGGGCATGCTGCGCCGGCGCGTGCCCGACTTCGACTACGACACGCACTTCGGTGGCGTGCGCTACCTCTTCGTGCGCGGCATGTCGCCCGCCCACGACCCGTCCACGGGCGTGTACGCGGAGCGCCCCACGGCGGCGTTCGTCGCGGATCTGGAGCGCGCCTTGATGGGTGATCGCTCTTCGAGGTTCTCGTGACCGACGTCCTCGACACCTTCCTGGACGCGCCCTTCTCGTCGCTCGAGGTCTCCTTCGCGCGCAGCATCGCGCGCCTCGCCGGCGACGAATCCCGCGAGCTGCTCCTGGCCTCCGCCGCGACTCTGCACGCCGTCGCGCGCGGAGACCTCTGCTACGTGCTCGGGGACGATCTGCCGGAGGCCGACTCCTCTCCCGAAGACAGCATCGACGAAGCTCCGCGAACGGCGCCTCGCGCCTTGCCTGCGAAGGAGGAGTGGCGAGAGCAGCTCTCGCGTTCGCCCGCGGTGGAGGTCGCCCCGGCCTATGCGGCGCCCACCTCGGCCCGTCCGCTCGTGCTCGACGCCGAGGGTCGCCTCTATCTTCAGCGCTCCTTCGTCGCCCAGGCCGAGATCGCCAGCGCCATCCTGAAGCGTGTGCGGGCGAGCTGCGTGGTCGAGGAGGACGCCCTTGCCGAAGGACTCGCGCGTCTCTTCGCCCAGGCTCGGCCCGACGATCTGCAGCGCGCTGCCACCGAGCTGGCCGTGCGTCGCGCCTTCAGCTTGATCACGGGCGGTCCCGGCACGGGCAAGACGACCACCGTGGCCAAGGTGTTGGCGCTCCTGGTCGAGCAGGCGGAGGCGCTCGGGGACACGCCGCCACGCATCGCCTTGGCGGCGCCCACGGGCAAGGCCGCAGCCAGGCTTGCCGAGGCGATCGCGCGCGCGCGCGGCGCTCTATCCGTCTCGGAGTCCGTGCGCGAAGGTCTGCCCACACACGCGAGCACGCTCCATCGACTCCTGGGCCTCGCGCCGGGCATGAACCGTCGACTCAGCGCGGGTCGCCTGCCGCACGACGTCGTGATCGTCGATGAAGCGTCGATGGTGGACCTCAGCCTGATGCAGGAGCTCTTGCACGCGCTCTCCCCGCGCGCGCGATTGGTGCTGCTCGGCGATCCGTCGCAACTCGCCAGCGTGTCGGAGGGCGCGGTCTTCGCCGACCTGTGCGCCGCGCCCGCGGGCTCCGCCCTCGCCCAGGCGCGCGTGCGTCTCGTCGAAGGCCACCGCTACGAGTCGGGCAGCGCCCTCGACGAGTTCGCGGAGACCATCCGTCGTGGCGACTCCAAGCGTGCCCTCGAGCTGTTGGAGCTCGGTCCCACGCTCACGCTCTATGACTCGCTGCCACGACGAGGTCTCGGCGATGCCTTCCTCGAACTCGTCGAGCGCGGCTACGCGGACTTCCTCGCCGCCACGAGCCCCGAGCGACGCCTCGACGCCTTCGATCGCTTCCGCGTGCTCTGCGCGCATCGCCAAGGGCGCTTCGGCGCGCCCGAGATCAGTCGTCGACTCGGCGCGGCGTTGCTCGAGCGCGGGCTGATGCCAGCGGCGCGTGACGGACGCGCGAGCCTCGAGCCCATCCTGATCGTGCGCAACTCGCCGGCGCTCGGACTCTTCAATGGTGACGTGGGCTACGTCGATCGCACTCAGCTCGGCTCACCCGTCACGCATTTTCGGCGCGAGGGCGGAGGCGTGCAGGCCTTCGCGCCATCGCGGCTGCCAGCGCACGAGTCGGCGTGGGCGATGACGGTGCACAAGAGTCAGGGCTCCGAGGTCGACTCCGTCGCGCTGGTCCTGCCTGATGTGCGCAGCGCGGTCTGCACGCGCGAGCTCGTCTACACGGCCATCACGCGCGCGCGATCACGCGTCGATGTGTTCGCCACGAGCCAGGTCCTCGGCGCCGCGATCGGTCATCGCACCGTTCGCCACGGCGGCCTCCGCGAGGCTCTCTCTCGCGACGACGATTGCTGAGTCCACCCTCACGGGATGGAACGCGCCAGCGGTGAGGTGTCTCTCTCGAGCGGCACATCGCTTGGACATTTCGGTTCTATTCAGGAATTAGGGTGAATTTACGAGATTGTCTGCCGTTCCCCTGTGTTGCAGAACATGTCAGCTATGACCGCACGAGGGGACAGTCTCGGGCAACGAATTCGCCAGGCTTACGTCGACGCTGGGCTCAATCGCAGCCAGTTTCAAAGAGCGCTCGGCGTCGCCTACAGCACTGTGCTGATGTGGGAGCGAGACCGCACCCAACCGAATGCGGACAACTTGCGCCTGATCAGTGAGATCACGGGCAAGCCCGTCGACGTGTTGCTCGCGCCGAGTTCGCAGAAGCCCTCGCAGCTCGATGGTGGCCGACGCTACGCCGACGTGTTGACCCGCTTCCTCGCAAGCGCCGCGGGTCGCTCCGCGACCGAGCACGAGCGACACACGCTCGAGAGCATCCTCTTTCATCACATGAAGCCGACGCCCCAGGCCCTGGCAATGATGCTCGCGGCGCTGCGATCCTGCAAAAGAGTACGCAAACCAGCGAAGAAGGGCTGACGGCCGACACCTTCGTAAGATGACATACGATTCGAGCGCGCTTCCATGCGTGTGAGCGCGTCACCCAAGAGGTGAACGCGACGTGGCGGCTCCGATTCTCTCCCGCCGATTGGGACGGTGTCCGGTCGCTCCGTGCGCGGCCCCCGACGAGCGTGGGGCCCTACAGCGCATCGGGTCATGCATCTCCACGACCTGGGTGACGCATCTCGCCGTAAGGGCCGAGGCTCGACCCGGCCCGTCGCTCACGATCGAACGTCGACGTACCGCGAGCGCTGGGGACGGCGCCGCAGACGTCGCGTTCCGGGTGGAACGAGTCTCGCGCCCACGACCCGACGTCGCCGTCCGCGTGAGCGGGCGGCGAGAGATCGCGAACGCCAGAGACCCCCAGCGCCCTAGAGAGACCCCCAGCGCCAGCGCCCTAGAGAGACCCCCAGCGCCAGCGCCCTAGAGAGACCCCCAGCGCCAGCGCCCTAGAGGGAACGCTTCTTGGCGCGCAGACCCCGTCGGCTTCCCCTGCCGCGCTTGCGCTTCTTGGTGTCCCACGAACTGCCGGGCTTCGCGTCTTCGCCGTACACGCGTCGACCACCACCCCCCGCGGGTGCACTGTCGCCGCCTTCAGCGACGACTTCCCCCTCGCCCTCTTCTTGACCGCGCCAGTCGCCACCGCGCAGCTCGTTCCAGTCGCTCGGGGGCTCCATCGGATCGGGGGGACCCGCTCCGTGACCACCGCCGCTGAAGCCACCGCCTCCGGGACGACCACCGCCAGGGCGACCCCCCGGCGAAGGTGCGCGTCGTGGGCGCTCTTCAGCCGCGTTGATGTTCAGGGCGCGTCCGCCGAGGTCCGCGCGATCGAACTGCTCGATGCATGCGGCGGCCTGCTCGTCGTTGGCGAACGTGATGAAGGCGAAGCCTCGCGGCCGCCCTGTCTCGCGGTCCGTGGGAAGAAAGGCATCCACGATTTCCCCGGCTCCCGAGAGGAGCCCGACGAGGTCCTCCTTGGTGGTCGAGTAGTTGAGGTTGCCTACGAATACCTTTGCGGAAATGGTCCTGCTCCTGTGCCGTCCCCGTAGGGATGAGTGTTCCCCGTGGGGAAGTGAAGACAAAAGTCTAGCATCCCTGGGGCGCAGGGGAAGTACCCCAGATGCGTTCGGGCCCGGATGCCGAAGGGCGCCCTGTCGAGCACGCTCTCCTGGGCAAGCCAGGGTCGGCCGTCCGAAGCTCCTCGCCTCGCCGGACCTGCGTCAGAGGCGGGCGTCGAGGCCGACGAGCACGCCGCGGCCTCGGCCGTCGATGCTCGAGCCGTGGACTCGATAGGCCGCGTCCAGCACGTTCTCGACCACCAGATTCAGCGAGAAATGCGCATCGAGCACGTAGCCCGCGCGCAGGTCGAGGGTCGCGTAGCCGGGGCTGCCTCCGATGGGAATGCGCGCGTCCTCGATGTCACTCGGGGCCAGGCGCGTCTGGCGTGCGGCCCAGCGCAACGCCGCGCCCACGTGGATCCCCGTGCGCTCGTTGGCGTAGCGCACCTCCCAGCTTCCCGAGAGCGGCGGCACGCGCGACAGCGGCACGCGGCCTCCGTCCCCTGTCGGGTTCGGACCGTCGCCGCGCGCGTAGCTCACGCTCGCTCGCGTCGAGAGTCCCCACGCCAACCTCCAGCGCAAGGCCAGCTCCCCTCCGAAGAGCAGAGCGCGCCCGGGTAGGTTCACGAGCGAGAAACGACTTCGGCTGGTGGCGCATTCGGGGGTCGACGGCGGGCAGTCGGCTAAGCCTCTGGGTGCACGCTGGATCGCGCGTCGCAGACTGGTCGCGAAGATCCACGCCTCGACCGTCAGCGGTCCGGGCGCGCTCTCGAAGCCGAGCTGCGTGGTGATCGCGCGCTCACTCTTCAGGCTCGCGTTCTCGAACTGGAAGCCTGGCCCGACCTGTTGGCGACTCGTGAGGTCGTCGAGGTTGGGCGCACGGAAGCCCGGATCCAGATTCAGGTGAACGCGCGCGCTGTCTTCCTTACCCAAGGTCACACCCGCCCGTCCGATCACCGACGGGTAGTCGGCGTTCACGGCCTGGGTCCCGGACTCGGGATCCGCCGGTGCGCGTGCTCCGACCCAGCTCGCGCGCACGCCACCGTGCAAGGTGACGCTCGCGATCGGCTGAACCATCAGCTCCGCGAAGGCGCCGACCGAGGCGTAGAGCGAGTGGGAGAGGTACTGGCCTCGCGAGAGCTCGCGTCGAATCCCAAGATCCGTGAGCTCCTGGTTCGCACGCGAGGCGACGCCATCGCGGTAGGCTTCGAATCCGTAGCGCACGCGTGCCACGCCTCGCTCGGAGAGACGCCACCGACGCGTGGCGGCGTGGAAGCTCAGGCCCAGGGTCTCGACGCGATCGAGCCAGTCGAAGCGCACGCGCGACAGAGGTCGGTCGCGGACGCGCTCCTCCACGTGCCGCTGGTAGGAGAGCGTGAGGTCGACGTCACGCATGGCGCCGCCGCCCCTTCCTCGAAGCGACACGTAGGTGAGGGATCGCAGCTGGCGCGCGATCTTCAAGCACTCGCTCTGCGGTGCTTCGGGCGCCGGGCATTGATCCGTGCGCGGTGCGTCGAGCTCGCGAAAGCCGTAGGTCGCCGCCACCCAGTGCAACCGCGGGGACAGCTTGCCCACCAGCCGCGCGTCGTAGGTCCACTCGCGGAAGCCCGTCCCGAGCTGTGTGCGCCAATGGCGGCGATCTCGTGGATCGGGATACTCCCGCTCTTCTCGGAACCTCGGCACCCAGCTCGCGCACTCGCCTCGCCTCGGGGCGGAGGAGCCTGGCCCACCCGCGCAATCGTCTGGACGCTCTCGGTGATCGACTACGCCACCGGAGCGCAACAGCCCGGCGCGTCGGTAGCCCACGCCGACCAGCGCGCCGAAGCGCCTGCCCTGCGTGAGCTCGAGCTCGAGCCGACCGCCGGCCAAGCGATCGGCCGAGGCGAAGCGCACGCGTGCACCCGGATGCAGCGACAGGCCCGGTGGTGCCAGCGACAGGTCCGGTGTTCGAGGCGTGGCCATGAGCGCGCCGCCCAAAGCGTCCGAACCGTAACGGGTCGAGGCGCCCCCGCGGAGCACGTCGAGGCGCGCCACGCTGGCCGAGTCCACGGTGAAGAAGTACTGGTTCGGACCCTGTCGGTAGATGGCGTTGTTCAGGCGGATGCCGTCGAAGAGATGCACCACCTCCTGACCGGTCATCCCGCGAATGTAGGGGCTCGCCTGGCCGTGGGCCGTCTGTTGAATCGAGAGGCCGGGTTCGTATCGCAGCGCGTCCGGCGTCGAGTTCGCCTGGCGCTCGTCCATCTCGGCGCGCGTGCTGCTCGAGTGGGCGCGGCCATCGAGGGAGTCCTCGTCGACCTCGGTCCCGGTCGTGACGACCGCGTTGGCGCCATACTCGAACTCCGCCGCGTCGCGCTCGGGCTCGCGCGTCGCCTCGTCGCTAGCGTCGGGCTCGCTCGTCGCTGTTCGCCGATCTTGCGCATCAGCCGATCCGGCGACCATCAGCAGCGCGCCCAGCGTCGCCGCCAGGCGTCGGCCTCTCCAGCTCATCGACTCTTCACTCGTCCTTGTCGAAGCGCACGGTCAGCACCGGCACCTTCGACGTGCGAACGACGCGCTCGGCGACGCTCCCCAGGAGCAGGTGGCGCATGCCCGCGCGTCCATGCGTGCCCATCACGACCATCTGGGCGTCGAGCTCTTCGACCAAGCGCGCGACCTCCTCGTGGGGGATGCCCTCGGTGAGATGAGCGCGCACCGTGACGCCCTGGCCAGAGTAGCGCGCGACGGAGGCGTCGAGGGAGTCTTGGGCTGCGCTCGAGACACGCGCGGCGTACTCGGGTCCGACCATCACGCCTCCGTCGGGCAGCGCGTAGACGGGCAGGGAGTAGCTGTGCATGAGCTCGAGCTCGGCGCCCAGCTCCTTGGCCAACCAGAGCGCGTATTCCGTCGCGTTGTCGGAAGGGGCCGAGAAGTCCACGGGCACCAGGATCCGTCGTATCGGGGTCATCTCGTCTCCACCAATCTGGGGTCTTCGCCCCGTGGCCGGTCTGGGATACATACTCCAGCATGAGTCACACCACCATCCTCTGCGCGACCGACCTCGCCGCCTCCGGCGACGCCGCACTCCACCTCGCCACTCTGATGGCGAAAGCCACCAAGAAGAAGCTGGTGCTGCTTCACGCCATGGAGATCGAAGGACGGGTCGACCTGGACTCGCTCGATCCGTCCGTCGTGCCCGCCGCGAAGGCCTTCGAGGTGCGCGTCGCGTCGCGCATGGCGAGTCACTCTGCCGCGCTGGACGCCGCCGCCGCCACCGCTCTCAGCGAGGGCGTGCCCGTCGAGGTGAGCGTCGAGGAGGGTCGTCCTTGGGAGACCATCCTGGACGCTGCGGCACGCTACGACGTCGGCTTGGTCGTGCTCGGAGATCACGTCTCCGAGGGTGGCCTGGGCGATCGCATCGGAGAGCGCCTGCTCGGCAGCACGGCGGAGCGAGTGGTTCGTCATGCCTCCTCGCCCGTGCTCGTGGCCCGCGGCTCCATCCCCGAGAGCATCGAAGGCGCGACCTGGCTGGTGGCCGTGGACTTCTCGGACGAGTCACGCGTGGCGGTGCGCGAGGCGGAGCGCATGGCGCGAGTCTCGGGCGGCACGCTGCTCCTGGTTCATGTCGTGCCCGAGGCCTACGACGCCGAGTCCATGTCCGAGGAGTGGAAGCAGATCCGCGCCGTCTTCACCGAGGAGGCGCAGGGCAAGCTGGACGCGCTGGGGTCCGAGCTACGCCTGGGCGTGAAGGTCGCGACCGAGGTCGGTCACGGCAACGCCTCGGAGGTGCTGACACAGCTCGCGGCGGAGCGGGACGCCTCCTTCCTCGTCGTCGGCACTCGCGGCCAAGGTCGATTGGCGTCGCTGCTCCTGGGGAGCACGGCCGAGCGCGTGCTCGATCGTTCCCCCGTGCCCGTGCTCCTCACTCGTCGCGACATGGAGGCGGGCTTGGCCTTCGAACCGGCCGTGAACCGCGAATGAGTGAGGTCGGTTTGGAGCTGGCCGAGGAACTCTTTCGCTACATTGGCTTCGAGCCCGAGGACGCCGCCATCCTGCGTGACATAGGTCCCCTGCTGGAGCCGCACCACGATCGCATCGTCGATGAGTTCTATGCCGCCATCCGGCGACACCCCGGCGCCTCGCGCATCTTCGAAGGCGAAGCGCAGATGGATCGACAGAAGGTCGTCCTGCGGGCCTGGATGACGGGTGCCTTCTCCGGCGAGTACGGCGAGGCCTGGTTCGCTCAGCGCAAGCGCATCGGCGAGGTGCACGTCCGCATCGGGCTGCCCCAGCGCTACATGTTCGCCGCCATGAACCTCGTCCGGACGGGCGTCCATCGCGCCGTCGACGAAGGTGCCGTCGACTGGACGCGTGCTCAGAGGCGCCGCGCTCACGTCGCCATCGACCGACTGCTCGACGTCGAGTTGGCGATCATGCTGCAGACCTGGCACGCGACCCAGAGCCGCCGTCTGCGCGCGTCCGAGCGTCTCGCCACTCTGGGCCAGGTCGCTGCCTCCATCGGGCACGAGCTGCGCAATCCCCTGGCCGTGATGGAGACGTCGCTCCATCTGCTCGAGAAGCACAGCACAGGCGACGAGCGCACGGATCGCCACCTCGGTCGCATCCGCGATCAGGTCATCCTCTGCGGCAACATCATCGGTGCGCTGCTGGAGCTGGCTCGTGATCGACCGCTGGCGCGCGTCAGCACCGATCTCCGCGCGCTGGCCGAGGACGTGTTCGGGAGCGTGCCGAATCCCAAGCACGTCGAACTCACGCTCGACCTGCCGCCGGACTTCCCGGCCGTCTCCGCCGACTCCAACCAGCTTCGCCAGTTGCTCTTCAACCTGGTGCAGAATGGCGTGGTGGCGCTCGGGCAGACGGAGGCTGGGCGCGTCACGCTGACGGGCCGCGCGAACGAATCGGGCGTCGAGATCGAGGTCCGCGACAATGGCGCAGGCATCCCCGAGGACGCGCTGACGAAGGTCTTCGAGCCGCTGTTCACTGCGACCCGCGGTGGCGTCGGGCTGGGCCTGGCTCTCTGTCGACGCATCGCGGAGAAGCACGGCGGAGTGCTCCAGGCGTCCAACGCCGCCGAGGGCGGCGCACGCTTCGTGCTCCGGCTGCCCAAGGTGGAGTCATGAAGCCGCGCCTGCTGGTCGTCGAAGACAACGAGGCCCTGGCCGAGAACATGCTCGAGCTCTTCGTCGATCTCGGCGTGACCGCCCGAGTCGCGGCGGATCCCGAGTCCGCCTGCGCGCTCGCGGCGGATCCCGGCTTCGACCTGGCGCTGGTCGATCTACGCCTGGGCGGGCGGGACTCGGGCCTGCAGTTGCTGCCCGAGCTGAGGCGCCTGTCCCCGGACGGGCAGATCATCCTGGTGACGGGCAACGCCACCCTCGACACGGCCGTGCGCGCGATTCGTCAGGGCGTCTTCGCCTACGTGCTGAAGCCCTTCGATCCCGACGAGCTGCTCGCCATGGGTCAGCGCGCCCTGGACCAGATCTCCTTGCGCAAGGAAGGCGAGCGCCTCGCCCGCGACCTGGCCGAGTCGGAGCGGCTCTATCGAGGCGTCGTGGACGCCGTGCCCGCGTTCATCGTGGGCCTCGATCAGGAGCTCCGCATCGTCTTCTTGAACGACTACGCCAAGCAAACCAGCGGCTTCCGTTTCGAGCAGGCGCGCGCCCGGCGCTTCGCCACGGTCTTCGCCACTAGCGAGGTGGAGTCGAACCTGAGTCGCACCCTCGCGCAGGCCCTCGGAGGGCGCGTTCGACGCGATCTCGAGTACCCGCTCTTGACGCGATCGGGGGAGCATCGCGTGGTGCGCTGGACCTTCATCCCCGCTCACGCCGTGGCGCGTGACGCCGAGCTGCTCGCCGTGGGCCTCGACGTCACGGAGCGCCTGAACCTCGAGCGCAAGGCGGCCGAGACGCGCGCCATGGCGATGATGGGCACGCTGACAGCGGGCCTGGCGCACGAGATCCGCAACCCTCTCAACGCCGCCAAGCTCCAGCTCGAGGTGATGACGCGCGGCGCTCGCAAAGTGCCCGAAGAGCAGCTGCGCGAGAAGATCTTGGGCCGCATCGAGATCGTGGGCTCGGAGCTGTCACGCCTCTCGTCGATGCTCGAGGATTTTCTCAGCCTGGCCCGACCGCGCGGCTTCCAGATCTCCGAGGTCTCCATCGTGGACCTGCTCGAATGGGTCAGCGATCTGGAACGCCCCGTGGCCGAGCAACACGGCGTCGCGATCGAGATTCACCTCGGAGACGACGTGGGCAAGGTGGAGGGCGACGCGCCCAAGCTGAAGCAGGTGTTGATCAACCTGGTCCAGAACTCCATCGACGCCATGGGCGGTCGACCCGGCACGATCCAGCTGCGCGCGTCCGTCGTGGACGAGACCTGGCTCAGAGTCTGCGTCGACGACGACGGTCCGGGCTTCAGCCAGACGGGCCAGAGCGTGCTCGAGCCCTTCGTGACGACCAAGGAGGCGGGCACCGGTCTGGGCCTCACGATCGTGCAGAACATCGTCGCGCACCACGGCGGGCAGGTCTCCCTGGGCCGCTCCGAGTCGGGCGGCGCCCGCGTGGGCTTCAGTCTTCGCCGTCTTGCTGCGCCCACTCCTTGAGCCGGTACTGAATCTTGCGCCGGCTGATGCCGAGGATCTCTGCCGCCTTCGAGGTGGAGCCTCCCACCGCGTCCATGGTGCGCTCGATCGCCATGCGCTCGAGCTCTTCCAGGCTGATGCCGGGGATCATGACGCCGAGATCCTGCTGATCGCCCTGACCTTGTGCGCTGGGCAGGTTCACGGCCTCGATGCGCGTGCCCTCCGTGAGCACGACGGCGCGCTCGATGGCGTTCTCCAGCTCGCGCACGTTTCCGGGCCATGGATAGAGCCGCAGGGCGAGCAGGGCGTCGTCCGTGAAGCCTTCCAGGGCGCGGCCGTTCTCTTCCGCGAACTTCCCCAGGAAGTGCTCGGCCAGGATCGGGATGTCGCTGCGACGAGCGCGCAGGGGCGGCACGTCCAGCTGCACCACGTTCAGGCGATAGAAGAGGTCTTCGCGGAATTCTCCGCTCTCGACCCGCTCCTCGAGCACCCGGTTGGTCGCCGCCACCACGCGCACGTCGACGCGCAGGGTCTCGTTGCCGCCCACGCGCTCGAACTCGCGCTCTTGCAGGAAGCGCAGCAGCTTCACCTGCACGGCGAGCGGGATCTCGCTCACCTCGTCCAGGAAGAGCGTGCCGCCGTCGGCCTTCATGAAGCGACCCTCGCGGCGTCCCGTGGCCCCGGTGAAGGCGCCGCGCTCGTGGCCGAAGAGCTCGGACTCGAGCAAGGTCTCGGCGAGCGCCGCGCAGTTCAGCTTCACGAAGGGCTTGCTGCGACGCGGTGAATTCTGGTGGATGGCCGCAGCGATGAGCTCCTTGCCCGTGCCGCTCTCGCCATGCACGAGCACGGTCGCGCGACTCGCCGCGACCTGCGCCACCGTCTTGAGTAGGCGCTGCATGCTCGGATGCACGCCGAGGATGCGGTCGAAGGAGAAGCGCTCGTCGAGGCGTCGCCGTAGCTCGACCGTCTCGCTCACCAACAGGCTCTTCTCCATCGCGCGATCGACCAGCGCGCTGACGGCGGCGAGGTCCAGGGGCTTCGTGAGGTAGTTATCGGCGCCCATCTTGATCGCCTCGACGGCGTTCTCGATCGAGCCGAAGGCGGTCATGACGATGAAGGCCGTCGCCGGGGCGCGTGGCCGACCGCGTTCGATGAGCCCGATCCCGTCGAGATTGGGCATCTTCAGGTCGGTCAGGACGACGTTCGGACGAAAGCGCTCGAGCATGGCGAGCGCCTTCTCGCCATCGGCGGCGGTTTCGGTCTCGTAGCCATCATCCTCGAGCAATTCGGCGAGCGCTTCGCGCGCGTTTGCCTCGTCGTCCACCACCAGGATCCGGCCCCGGGTCTTGGTCATGCCGCACCATGCAGTGTGCGCAGCGCAGAGACAAGCGCGCGGTCGACGTGGGTGGGAGAGGGCTCAGCCGCCAAAGGTATCCGAGGGCATCACGTCGTCTCGGAGCAGGTCGGCTCCCAGGAATTCGCGCTCCTCGCGGGCGATGTCGTCGCGCAAGGAGCGGGACAATTCCTTGAGCTCCGTGGCCAAGGGTTCGGCCAAGGCTGTGCGTGCCAGCCGACCGAGGACCCTCTCGAAGACCGCCCCCTGCTCACGGTGCTCCTGACGCAAGGCCTCGGCGCGCTCGTTGCCAAAGCCTGGCGTGTCGGCCAGGGCGGGCACGAGGATCTCGTTCTCAAGGTAGAGGTGGGCCTGCAGGAAGCCGTAGAGATCCTTCGCCCACTGGCGCAGTCGCGGCTCGGCGTCCTCATCGCCATCGAGCACTCGGCGCGCCACCGCGTCGATCTGGTCCAGGAGCCCGAGCAGCCGCTGGTGATCGGCCTGGATGCGCTCACGGACCTGGCTCGGAGCCAGATCCCCCGTGCTCGCACCGAGCAGCCCGGCCAGCACGCGCATCGCGTCCACGGTCGTGACGATGCCGATCACGTCACCGCCCTCCACCACCACGACGGCGTCGTAGCGATGGTCGGCCATGGTCCCGAAGACTTCGCCCAGAGGGCAATCCGGCGCGACCGCGTAGACGTTGGCCGTCATCGCGTCCGCCACCGAGACCTTCTCCGGATCGACGCCGGGCCGCGTCTCGAGGAAGGCGAGATCGTGCTCGCGCACCATGCCCCGAAGGCGACCGTTCTCCACCACTGGAAGATGGTGGATCCCGTGTTCGTCCATCAGGCTGCGGGCGTGGGCGAGGCTCTCCTTCGGCGTGACGACCTGAGGCAAAGCGGTCATCACCGCCTCGAGAGGCATGCGGCTCCGTCTCACCATCAAGCGACCTGATTGAGCGGCGCGGTGCGCAGCGCGGTGCGCAGCTTGGCGCGTGCGCGCTCCTGGATCTGGCGGACACGCTCTCGCGAGACACCGAAGTGCTCGCCCAGAGAGGCCAAGGAGCAGCGCTCGTCGGAGAGCAGGCGGCGCTCGATGATCACGCGCTCGCGCGCCGTGAGGCAGTGCATGGCGCTCTCGACCCAGGCCGATCGCTGCTCGCAGAACTCGGCTTCCGCCGTCAGCTCCTCGGGGCTGTCCTGGGGCGTGGGCAGCTCCCTGGAGGTGCCGTCCTCGGCCGGCCCGAGCACGACGTCGCGGCCGCCGAGCGCTTGCTCGACCAGGGCCAGATCCGAGACCTTCACGCCGATGCGCTCCGCGAGCTCCTCGCGTGACGCGGGCTGCCCCGAGTTCTGCGAGATCTCCTTGCGGGCGCGCTGCAGCGAGCCGAGCACCTTGCGCGCCGCGCGCGTCGAGGGCGTGGGCACGATGCGCCGATTGGCCAGCGCGTAGCGACGAAGGTGCGCACGGACCCACCAGACGGCGTAGGTGCTGAAGCGGTTGCCTCGCTCGGGATCGAAGCGCTTGGCCGCCTCCATCAGTCCGAGGCAGCCCTCGCTGACGAGATCCTCGAGGGAGACTCCACCGCCCACGTAGGGTTGGGCTGCGGCGATCACGAGCCTGAGGTGCGCCACGATCAAGCGGTCACGCGCTTGGACGTCGCCTGCCTTCGCGGCCATGGCCAGGGTGCGCTCCCTATTGGGGTCCAGCAGTGGGGCCGATCGGGCGGCGCGGCTGAGGGGTCCGAAGCGAGCTGACTCGTTCTTGGCCATGGGGTCGATCCTCCGCTGACCAAGCTTGGCCAGTTGGTGGCTCCCTGAAGCAGGGGCCATGCCAAGGCTGATCTGCCCAGGATTCACCCGTAGCGCTGCTAGAACGCGCAGCCGTTGCACCCTCCATGCGGCGGCGCGCAGGACTTGCGCCGAAGCCCTCCGCGTTGACGGGGGCCGCCTCCAAGAATCGCTCGGTCGGGTGGAAGAGCTAGCTCGAGGCCTCCGTATCGGGTCGCACGGTCAGGACGCTGGTATGGCAGTGGCGGACGACGCGCTCGGCGACGCTCCCCAGAAGGACATGTCGAATTCCGGTGCGACCGTGGGTGCCCACGATCACCAGGTCGGCCCCTTCCTCACGGGCCAGGTCGCAGATGGCGCGGTGGGCGCTCGGGTGCTGAACGACCGCGACCTTTGCCTCGAGGCTGGCGTCGAGCTCCTCCTCGCGGATGCGATGCAGCTCCTTCTTCGCAGCCTGCTCCAGCTCCTGGCCGATGCTCGAGTCCATGCGCACAGGGTTCGGAATCACCGCGGGAGGCATGAGCGGCGTGGGATCGTAGACGTGCACCAGCGTGATGCGGGCACCGAAGCTCTGGCCTATGAGGTTCGCGGCGGCGATGGCCGCGCGCGACGAGTGCGAGAAGTCTGTGGCGACGACGACATGGCTTGGCTTCTTCATGGGGGCCTCAAGCGTCTCCATAAGTCCCAGACTCGGCCGTGCAACCCATGGCGTGCTGCCCGATGGAGGCGCGCGGCTTGACCCGGGCCCGTGACCTGCGTCACCATCTGCCCGAGGAGCTGCCGTGAAGAGACGTTACATCGCCTTTTTGGTTTTCGCGCTCGCCGCTTGCGGTGGGGGCAACGGTACGCCGGCGGACACGGGTCCCGTGGACTCGGGCCTCATCATGGACACCAGCGTGCCCGACACGTCGACACCGGACTCCGGCCCGACGGACTCGGGCATGGACGCCGGTCCCACGACTCCTCGCAGCACGACCTTCGCGACCAGCTCGGGCGGGGTTGAGATGACCGGTGGGGGATTCAAGCTGAAGCTCACGGTGGGCATCACGCCCGCGGGTCATTCGACCGCCCCAGGGACCGACCTCTCGCTCGGCGCGAACTCCAACCTGCGTTGACTCGCTGTGCCACGCCGCGATGGCGGCTGGCTGAAATTTCCCACCCATTCTGAATGGCCTGCCACCGTGAGCGGGCCCTTGTGTCCTGGCCTGGCCAAGACCATGGAAGGATCGTCATGAAAAACGCCGTAAAAGCCGCTGCATCTCGCCATTTCTCCGCTCGCTTGTTGGCGCTCGCGGTCTTGGCATGCCTCGCCGCTCTGCCCCAGGCTCGCGCCCAGGCACAGGCTCCGGCGCAGATCCCGATCCAGGGCTTTCTGACCAACGACGCGGGCGCGCCCATCACGGGATCGCACAGCTTGCTCTTCGCGCTCTTCGACGCGGAGAGCGGCGGCATCCCTATCTACACGGAGACGCAGTCAGTCATGATCGAGGGCGGCTTCTTCACCGCCTACCTCGGTGACACCAGCGCGCTTTCGCTCGCGCTCTTCCGCGATCATGGCTCCGTCCACCTCGGCGTCTCGATCGACGGCGGCTCGGAACTGAGCCCGCGCACCGCCTTCGGCACCGTGCCCTACGCGGCCTACGCCGAATACTCCGGGAACGGCGCCTCGGCGGGCTCGATGGCCATGCCTTACGCCAGCGCACCGACCAACACCGCGGCGATGATGCAAGCCGTCTCGGTCACGCTTCCTGGTCCGGGCATGCTCACGGTGATGGTGATGGCCGACGCCTTCGTGGACTGTGACTCGACCATCGCCACCGCCCGCATCTGCAGCACCGCACGCGTCGGCATCTGCACGGTGTCGGCCTCCCTGAGCGCAGCCGACTGCGGTGCGCCGATCACGGTCTGGCACGAGGATCCCGACGGCACGATCGGGACCAACGAGGAGCACCTGGTCACCCTGGTCCGCACCATTCCGGTGCCGGCCGCGGGTCCCTTCACCTTCTACATCAACGGCATGGGTCCCGAGCCGGGGAGGCAGCTCGCCCTGGACAGCGGCACCGTCAACGTCATCTTCACGGCAGGCCCCGCGCTCACCCTGGGCGCCGCCTCCTAGTCGTAGCCGTTCGCGCGTCATCGCGCGCTTGCCCGCCCTTGCCTGACGTCTCCCTGGGACGCAGAATCCGCGTCACACCGATTCGCCGCCCACGAGGGGGGCGTGATTCTAGGAGTCGTGATGCAATTCAGCGCTGAACCCTATCGCAATCCCCAGGCAGTCGCCCACGCGACCGTCGACGAGCGGGCGAGCTTCATCGTCAAGACCTACCTGCACCTCACGGGCGCGGTCTTCGCCTTCGTGCTGCTCGAGGCGATGTTCGTCGTCACCGGCATCTTCCAGATGGTTGCGGAGTTCATCCTCGACGGTCCGCTCTCCGGGCGCTTCGGTTGGCTCATCGTGATCGGTCTGTTCATCGCCGTCAGCTGGGTCGCCGACCGCTGGGCGCGCAGCGACACCTCGAGCGCCATGCAGTACGTGGGGCTCGGTCTCTACGTCGTGGCCGAGGCGGTGATCTTCATCCCGCTGCTCTACATTGCGGCCTACTTCTCGGACCCGGCGGTCATCCCCACGGCGGGACTCGTCACCCTGGTGCTCTTCGGCGGGCTCACGGGAATCGTCTTCCTGACCCGCAAGGACTTCAGCTTCCTGCGTGGGATCTTGGGCATGCTGGCCATCGGCGCCCTGGGCTTCATCATCGCGGGCGCGATCTTCGGCTTCAACCTCGGGCTCATCTTCTCGTGGGCGATGGTCGCGCTCGCGTGCGGCTACATCCTCTATCACACGTCGCAGATCATGCTCTATTACCGCACGGATCAGCACGTGGCGGCGTCCCTGGCGCTCTTCGCCGACGTGATGCTCCTGCTCTGGTACGTCATCCAGATCTTGATGGCGCGCGGCCGCCGCTAGTCGCGATTCAGAAGAGCTGGAGTCCGAAGGCCACGTCTAGCTGGGCACGGCGCCGGTCGAAGGCACGGCGCACGGGGAAGGCGCTGGCACCGACGGCCAGGCGCAGCCGCTCCAGCAAGGCGAACACCAGATAGGCCTGCACCACGGGCTGTGAGCAGTTGCGTGCGTCCGAGAGCGCTGCGCGCTCATCGCATGCGCGGGCGCCGAAGTGGTCGCGCGTGGCGAAGCGCCAACCTCCGCGCAGGCCGATGCTGGTCGTCAACGCGCTGTCCGCCCAGGGCAAGAACATGGCCTCGACACCCACGGCTGGCGTCAGCGAGACGGCACGCGAGTCGGGCTCGATCAGCGTGCGCAGGCCATCCGCGCGCAGCGAGAGGGCGACGCGCAGCCAGCGGCGCCGCAGCTCGAAGGGAGACACTGCCGCGCCCAGCTCGAAGGTATTCCCGATCGCGACGTAGCCGAAGTGTCGCGGTGGGTCGTAGGACAAGCTGTTCACAGCGAGCCTGCCGGCGGTCAGCAGCGCGATGCGGTCCACCAAATCCGGCTGCGCTCGCGCCACGGCGGAGACCATGCGTCCTAGCTCGCGGCGGATCGCCAGGCCGCCGTCGCTGGCGTCCGAAGCGTCGAGCCCGAGGTCGCGGAAATGAAAATCGTAGCCGGCCAAGAGCCGCATGACGTAGTCGTAGTCTCCCTCGTTCGCGGTCCTGCGATCGGTGGCGGAGTCGGCGGCTGGGACGACGCGCGGCACGCGCTCTCCGGACGCGGCCCGATGGCAGTGATAGTGCTGGTGTGCGAGCGGCGCGCGGTCGCTGGGGAGCTTCGCGCAGTGCTCGTAGAGGCGGTCGAGGGAGACCTGCAAGAGGATGCGGAACTCGCGCATGTCATCGCCGGCGCACGCGGGGTGCAGGCGTTCGGCGTTGGCCTCGTACACAGAGAGCATGCAGGCGAAGGGCTTCATGTCCGCGTCCATCGTGGCTGGCGAGCCGCGGGCGAAGGCCGGTGCCAGCGCCGACAACAGGCCCTCCATCAGGGTCTCGTCGCCGAAGCGATGGAGGACCTGTGCTGTCTGCGCGTAGGCGTCGTACATGCCGAGGTAGAAATCGAAGCGCCTCAGCTCGCGTTCGAAGAAGCCCAGGAACGCGCCGAGCAGAGCGCTCGCTGTGGGGAAGTGGCGGTAGGTCAGCATCAGCCGATCCATCAGCTCCGGCGACGCCTCGGCCAGGTCGTAGAGCTCTTGCGATCGCGCGGTGTCGACGAACTCACCGAGCAATTGGCCCAGCAGGCCGAGCATCCCCTGCTCGTTGGCGCTCTCGGGCGCTGGCAGCGCTGGATAGGCGTCCGTATCGGGATCCACGTAGGTGTAGACGAGGTCGCGATAGGGCGGCGCCGTGTCCGTGGGAGCGCGCGAGTTTCGCCAGAAGCTGCGGCCGCTCGCGTCGCGTCGCAGTCCGGTGCGCGCCAGGCGATGGGCGAGGCGCAGGGGGTTGTTGTCCAGGATGCCTCCGTCGGCGAAGAGCGCAAAATGCCGAGGACGCCGGCAGCGCAGGTCCTCCCTGTGTCCCGTGCGGGCCATGCAGTAGCCCAAGCGCTGGGGTGCAAAGGCGACGGGGAAGGCGCTCGAAGCGTAGATCAGCGCCGCGAGTCGGCTGAAATTCGCGCTCGCGCCTTCGAGCTCGGCGTCGTCGACCAAGGGCACGAGCGCCTGAGGGTAGCGCCGCGACGGGTCGACGTAGTTCGAGACGTGCGGTGGGCGTCCCAGGCCGCGTCCGCGAATACGCACGGCGAACTTCTCCGACAGGCGCGGCAGGCGGAGACCTCCGTGAAGGTGCACGGGCAGCGCGTGCGTGCGCGTCGTGCTCACACCGACCACCACGTCACAGTCGTCCGGCAGCCCCTGAAGGTAAATCCGTCGCAGCCGCTCGATGGCGCGCTGGAGCGGCGCGCGCGTGAAGATATGCGTCGGACCCACCGTCGCGGGGTCGAAGAGCTCGCGATAGCCCACCTCGACCCATGCTTGGTAGCCCGGGTCCGCGAGTGGGCTGCTGTTCGGTGCGCGACACGACTCGATGGCGCCGATCAAAGCGTTGGCGCTGCCGGCGGAGGCGCCCGTGAAGAGCCTGGCGCGGTAGCGTCCGTGGGTGTGCTTCAGCGCCTCGCCCGTGAGGTAGAGGTAGCCTGCCTCATAGCTGCCCAGCGACACGCCGCCGCTGATCACCAGCCCAAGATCATGGCTGGCTTCACTGGGTGTTCTCTGCTGCGCGAGCCCCAGGGTGCTCCACGCCAGGATCCCCAACGCGCACACGATGGAAGCGCGCACGTGTCCTCAGAACCCGCCCGAGCCACCCATCATGCAGCCGAGGCGTCCTTCGGAGCATGAGGGCGGGCCCTTGCTCGACGCCGAGCAGCCTATGGGGCCGATGAAGAGCGCGAGCCTGACCACGGAGCTGGTCCAAGAGAGAGTCGAAGCGCAGCGAGAAGAACGCATGGGGACCTCGCGGCGCAGCGTACCACCGCTGAGAGCGACTCGTCTCGCCGCGCTCGCGACGCCAGCAGGACCTCGGGCAAAGTCCGCGGCCGCGATCGGCCCTCCGCAGGAAGCGTCCACCAAGACCCGAATTTCCTGCGGCTGACGGCTGGCGGCTGACCGCCGGCGGTTGATCCCTGCGACTTTGCCGGAACCCTGCGCGACGCCGGCAGGAGCCCCAGGCAAGCGCGCTTCGTCCGCTCGATGTGCCCGCGTCGAGGCGACGGGTGCGGCAGCCTCCGGGCCTCGCGCGCGGGCGTTCGCCACGACGTCCCTGGACAGCTAGGCTGCGCCGCGATGACGAAATCCTCAGAGCGCGTGCTCGTGACCGGCGGCGCTGGGTTCATCGGCTCCCACCTCGTCGATCGCCTCTTGGCGTCCGGCCATCGCGTGGTCGTTCTGGACGACTTCAGCAGCGGCAAGCGCGCCAACCTTGCTCATCACGAGGGT